>JBIPOY010000014.1:0-18880 GCA_044378705.1 Saprospiraceae bacterium | reverse complement strand
AGAAATAGTAAATCCAATCGCCGACTAACCTCGGATTTTTTTCATAATAAATATCGAAATGTATTGAAACAAGGTGGACAACTACACCTGAAACACGATGACGACGACTTCATACACTACACCCTAGGGATTATTGAAACCGATCATTCGTGCTCCATACTTGAAAAAAACCTCGATATTTATGCCGGTACGTTGCCCACACCTGAGTTGGAAATAAAGACCTTATACGAAGGGAAGCATCTTCTGGCAGGTAAGACCATTAAGTATCTCCGGTACACCATCTCTTAGGTTCAGAACAAAGTGCCCGGAGTAGCTGATTATTTATTTGAACTGCAGCACATTAAAAGTGCACCTTTCTACGTTATTTACCGGCATTAGAAGCTGGTTTTATTGATAAACACAACCGGTGTTGTGTATTTTCGTTTAAACGCATTACCAATGACTTTGATCCATAAATTATCTTTCTTGTCCGCATTATTTGCCTTGCCATACAGTCTGCTTGCGCAAAAGGATATTCCGATTTTGCTCACCAATCCATCGTTTGAAGATATTCCGAGGAGTAGTTCTACCCCATCCGGCTGGTTTGACTGCGGACAAATGAAAGATAGTCCTCCGGATGTTCAACCCGGATTTTGGGAAGTCTCAACGCCCCCAAAACATGGTTCCAGTTATCTAGGTTTGGTAGTACGCGACAATGAAACGTGGGAGGCGGTGGGGCAGCGGCTTAGCCGTCCGATGGAGGCCAATCAGTGCTACGAATTGAGCATGGATTTATCAAAAGCGCCAAAATACCTCAGCAAAAGCCCCTTGTCTGCCGATGTGGTAGATTTTGCAACACCTGTAATTGTCCGGATTTATGGAGGGAACGGCTATTGTGACAAAGGCGAGTTACTGGCTAAATCTACGATCATCAACCATTCCCGGTGGGTGGGGTATAATTTTAGATTAAGTCCGACAAAAAGCAATTACTCCTTTATTCTGATAGAAGCTTACTTTAAAACGCCCGTGCTTTTTCCCTACAACGGTCACGTGCTCATTGACAATTTAACATCGATCAAGCCCGTTGTGTGTGGCCCCGATAAAATGCCCGACAAAAAGGAAACGCCGGTGGTGGCAGGAGTAACCCCTCCTAAGAAGAACACAGGCAATCCTCCTAAATCCAGTACCACCACCAACAGCACCAATTCTAAAATAGAGGAAACGCCGATGGTTGCCATCGGAAAAAACGCGAAAAAAAATGTCGTGTACCGCCTCGAAAAGGTATATTTTGAAGCGAACAAATATGAATTAAAGCCTGAAAGTGAGGCTCAACTCGCCGAATTACTCGCTTTCCTGCGAAAACGGACCGATATCGTGATTGAGGTAGGTGGCCACACCAACAATCAAATGTGGCCCAACGATGCATTTGCGCTGGAACTTTCCACCAACCGCGCTAAATCTGTAGCCAATTGGCTCATTTCTAATGGAATACCCTCCAATCGAGTACAGTACAAAGGATACGGATGGACCAAGCCAATTTTGCCCAATACCACAACTGAAGGAAGACGAAAAAATCAGCGCGTGGAAGCCACCATCCTCAATTCCAACGGGTAAGTTGTTTTCATTCGATCTATCATGGTACTATTTAAAGGGAAGCAAAAACACCCGCTTGCCAAGAGATGGCACTCATGCGTTCTTGCTTAGGGCCGTAACCCCTTCCAAGGGCTGTGTGAATGGCAGGTGCTAAGAATGCGGTCAAACGCTTACCAATAGGATGTTCAATTCTAAAGCCAAGATCAGCGGTTGCGTAAGCGTTAGATGCCAAATCGCCTCCCTCCAGCAGCCCATCACTTCGGCGTACTGGTGCCGGGTTTTTCTCAGGATCAGGGCCTGAATTTGGCAAGCCTGACGGCGATGTAGAAGGTAAAAATTCGGTTTTGTAGGCATAATGCTTGCCAGCAGCAATGTTTGCAGTGATGCCTGCAATTGCGTGTACAGAGCCTTTTCCAATGCGGGCCAAGCGCCGCGTTGCTTTCAATGGCACAGAAATTACCTCAGCACGCACGGTTTGAACATAATCTCCCAAGAAACCAACCACCGGGTTGCCTGCATAAATTTGAAGATCTTTCTTGGGCGCATATTGTGGACGAGCATAAGATGCTCCAGACTCAATACCCCATTTCCCAAAGCGATACCCTACTGAAATTCCAACGCCACCATTCCTGGTTTGGGTAGAAAATTCGTCCTTGTAAATGTTGTTTTGTGCCAGGAAAGCATACGTTCCGAAGTACAGTTTACCGGATTTTTGAGCATGTTTGACAAATACCCCCGGAATAAAATCAAAAGTAGTATGACATGTATTTTCGGATGTTGTGGCCTGTGGAAGTGTTGATAAATTTGCGAAAGCACCATTTTCCGGAATACCTGCGATACCCGAAGTCGCCTTTTCAGCCAAAGAGACCAGGATATTGCCATCCATGGTTGGAGATAGCACCCCAAATTGTCCTTCAGAAAATTCAGCGATGGCAGCAAGTGGTGTGGACAAGGCACCCACAAAAGATTGGTTTCCCAAGGAATAATCAAACGCTTGAAAAGAGTTTTGATTTGTAGAAAGCAGTTTAGAAGTAGTCGTACGACGCACTTGGGCCATCGGGACATTAGACTTAGGCACAGGCGGTGTAACAGGATCTTTTGAGTGGCCAATAGTTCCAAAAAAACCTTGAAAATTGGCTAGAATCAGCAAAAAAATTGCAGCCTCTGCTAGTTTGGTCCGACGAAGTCGTAGAATGGTACCTTGAACATTTAACCGAGCATTGAGTTTGTTCCAATCAGCCAGCTGGTAGGGAACTTCCAAACGGTCTAGGGCGTTTTTGAGTTGCCAATCGGTAGGTTGCACCGAATCAGGCAATTCCTCCGTACCGGATATGTCTAACTTACTTTTAAAGGCAAGCCAAGCACCGGGGTCAAGGGGAGACTCTAGGTGTTCCAAGGATGATTTTATTGATGCGTCAAATTTCTTTAAGTCCATTGTATCAGACTGTAATGGTGTTAATAGGTATTGTTCAGGTGGTTAGACTCGATTACGCTTTGTCTGAATTCTGCTGAAAATCAAAGTGCATGCGTTTTTGGAGAAAAAAAGCCTGGAGTTTCGAGCGGGCTTTTACCAAATTACTGCGAGAAGTACTTTCCGTTATTTCAAGCGCCTCTCCAATTTCTTTGTGAGAAAAACCTTCCACTACATACAGGTTGAAAACTGCGCGGTACGCGGGTGAAAGCTCCTGTACAGCAGCAAGTATTTCCTGTTCTGTCAGACTGCTGAGTACATCGGGAACATCCACGCTAGCGGAGTACACCGCGTCAATATCTTCCGTGCGCCGACGAATATTTCTCCGGTAATAATCAATACAGGTATTGACCATAATGGTTCGTATCCAAGCGGAAAGAGATGTGTCAGGTTTATAACGCTGAATGTTTTGAAACACTTTGATAAAGCCCTCATGCAACAAGTCGAGCGCTTCATCCCGTGTGCCGGCATAACGCAGGCATACCCCCAACATTTTGCCATAGTGCAATTCGTAGAGTTGCTGCTGCGCCCATCGCTCTTGGCGGCAAAGGGCCGTGATGAAGTTGATTTCGGTGCGTTCCAGATTGATGGCGAAATCCATGCGTTGATTTCCGTTGGAAAGTTAACAGTTTTTTTGTTGTGATTGGTAAAGTCGGTATTCCATCACAAAAAACTAAACGTTTCATTCAAAACAAACGCTGCCTTGGTTGCGGCAAAAATCATTACACACACAAGTTTGGGAACATCCGTGCGATTGAAGAAACTGTCCATTAATTTTATAAATTAATTGTTTCAATGTATTGCGTTGTAGCACAAACAAAAAGAGGATATAAAACTCTGACAATCAATATTAATTAAAAAAACACGATTTTTTCACCGTAAAAGTTTGTGCTACGTCTTTAATAATAAACTTTTTGTTTTACTTTTGCTGGAGAATTAAATGTACAACATCATGGGAAAAAATAAATGGTTCAAAGACATGGAAACCACGCAGGGTTCAACGATTCGGTCAACTTCGCCTCGTTACGGGAAGTCTGGTGCACTCCCCGGTATGCTCGTACGAAATACAGAGGAAGATATTTCCCTCTCTACGGTTTTAAAAATTTATCAAAAACGGTTTAGAAGAAGGTGGTTTTCAATCGTCTTTCGGATAAAAAAAGTTCACGGGCAGGTATTTAATGTAAAAAACCTATTGAAAGTAGGTGTTTTAATTGGGGCTACGTACCTATTATTGGGAGACCGAATACTTCATACCGTGTCGCAAGCCCGCAGTAATATTCCAATTGATTGGTCTGAAACAACCGAATTGGGGATTGGCACAACACAAAAACCGAAGAAAGCTAAACAGCGTAAAAAGGAAGCTGCATCAGAAGCAGCGCCAGTCTCTTCAGAAAACCTAAATGGTGATCAATCGGCTGCCTACATCCAACAATTTTACAAAATTGCAAAAGATGAAATGAAACGGTATGGTGTACCTGCCAGTATCAGTCTTGCCCAGGGCTTGGTGGAAAGCCGCGCAGGAACCAGTAAATTGGCCGTGAACAACAACAATCATTTCGGGATGAAGTGCTTTTCTAGAAACTGTAAAAAAGGACATTGTACCAATTTTACAGATGATACCCACAAGGATTTTTTTCTAAAATTTGGCAACGCGCGGCAAGGTTGGCGGGCGCACAGCAAGTTGCTTGCTTCTGGGCGTTATGCAAAACTTAAAAAATACGGAAAGAACTACCGATTATGGGCAGAAGGCTTAAAAAACGAGGGTTACGCTACTGACAGAGGTTATGCAGAAAAGCTAATTGATATCATTGAACGCTATCAATTGAATCAATACGACCGATGAAATAGTACGAAAAAATATAAAGCAATCATGGTAACGCCCTCTCCAAATGAGCAAATAGCACACAATTGCAGTGCCCTGTGAATAACAGACCGTCATTCACAGGACGCCACTATCGTCTAACATGCCTATTTCTTTTCCGTACTTTGTTCGTTGATCAGGTTGCCAAAAAAAAGTGCATTCGCAAACAAACGGTTGGTTCCAAACCAAAAAGCTCTGAAATTTGGATCTATTGAAAAGCATATAGCCCTTCCCTTCCCGATACCATACACGATGGTAGCAGCAGCTTTGGGCGCCAACGGAGCGATTTTTGGATGAACATACCCCGCCAACAACGGTGTTTCTGTTAGAATTACGGGTGTTGAATACGGATTTTTTCCGGGCGTAACAAACAACGTGTCGCCCATAAATACCGGTAATGAAGAACGCTTGTATCCAAAACAGAGTGGATGTGTTAGGTCTAAAATAGCCTCAAAAATTGACCCCGGCATTGCAAAGGCTCCCTTGTCTGCCTCTACGAATTGATACGGACGCTGTAAGGTGCTGTCCGGGGCTTTTTTTCGAAGTTCTACAGGTGCTAAGCCGTTATTTTTCAACCAGTGAATGGCTTTGCCCGTCGTAATGATCGTGCCGCCATCTTGGGCAAACTGCTTAACATTGTCTACTGGAAGGCTGTTATAATTTCCATCCGGCAGAATGAGCACGTTGTATTTTGTCAGGTCTATCATATTGAATCGCTCCAGCTCCGATAAGGTTATGGTCATCCCATAACGGGTATCAAGTTGGTGCCAGATCTCCCCTGCATCGGCAATATTCACCCCCTCACCGGTTAACATGATTATTTTAGGTACTCGGACAACGGGGAATAGACTACTGCCCAAATCCGGTCCGTTGGCTGTAAGGCCGTTTTTGATCACTCCAACAGCCACCCCTTTTTGGGCAAGTTCACGCATGAGGTCTGTCAGTACTTTGTTTTCTACCGGCTGCCGATCTGCTGCAATCAACAACGTCCCTTGGCGGTATTGTTGACCATCGGCTTTGAAAGGCTCCATTGCCACCCGTACCCTAACGCCCGCTTGTAGCAATTGCTGCAGTGTATTGGGGATATCATAGTCTTCCGGATGAATTGCGTACGCATACGGCACTTCATTTCCGAGGACAGAGGGCGGGCGAAGGGAAACCAATGAGAGATCGGCGGTATAATGGGGAGGATTTTGGCTGAGTTTTGTTACGGGCGACCAATCCAGTCCGTACGCATCCGGTAAGGTCCATGCAGAAATATCATAAAATACACTGTCTCTAAAAGTAGTGGTGCGTTCAAATATGGCCCGAATCAACCTATATTGAGCTTGTTCCGTGGGTACAAAAAATGCTTTTCCTGCCAGAAACGTCTGCTTTCCAACTGCTAGATTTTCCGTTAGGTTGTGTACTGCAATGTGGTGATTGCCCAGCAATTCAAGAAACATCCTAGCAGGCAACGTACCATCGGCGAAAACATAGCCTTTGACATCAGATTCACCGGCTTCTTTCAAGGCGGATGAATAGAAATCGTGTAGGTATTGATTAAGTTCCACCCGCATGTCTCCCACGGCCTGCATGGTTGACAAAGAAGCCAAAACCTGATTTCGAATGGAATACGGAAAGGAAAGTAGGCCGTTTTCAGTTTCTTGTGCAGTTCCGCGGCTGCTGGCCTGCTCAAATAAGATGCCAATGGAGCCTTGAGCATCGGGATAGGTTGATCCCTTTCCGTAATAGAAATCGTCAAAATTTTCGCCGGTATAGAAGAGTACTTTTTGTTCGGACAGCAATTTTGCATGGTATTCAGCAATTTTTGCTGTCAGAATCTGGTTTTTTTCCGGGGTAATGGGATTTGCCCTAGATGGGACGCCCGGTTGAAAAAAGAATGTCGCATTGGAGCCCATTTCGTGGTGATCTGTCAAGACATTGGGCTTCCAATCTTGAAAAATGGCTACCCTCCCCTTGGATTCAGGTTGTTGCATCACCAGCCAATCACGATTTAAGTCGAAGCCGTAGTGATTGGTGCGCCCTCGGGGCCAAGGTTCATGGTACTCGTCACCCGCAGGGTCGGTGGATGCATTCTTCGACTTGTGGCTGTTGATCCAAGAAGAGAAGCGCTGCATACCATCCGGGTTAAAACAAGGGTCAAGGAGAATGACCGTATTTTTGAGAAGGTTGGTCACTTCAGCGCCCTCACCGGCTGCCAAATAATAGGCAACCAGCAGGGCCGCATTGCTGCCACTGGCCTCGTTGCCGTGGATTGAATAACCCATGTACTGAACCGCCGGCAACGTCTGCGGATTTATCTTGTCAGTGGATTTTGGATCAACCCATTTTTGTCGCTGCGCTTTTATTTCGTCCAATCGCGCGAGATTGGAGGGATCAGAAATGGTCAGACAAATCAAAGGCCTGTTTTCGTGGGATCTGCCATATTCGTTCAATGTTATCCTGTCACTCGCAGCGTCCAAAGCACGCATATAACCCAACAATTGGTCGTGTGATGCATGCCATTCTCCTACACCATAACCAAGCCAAGCGGTAGGCGTTGGAATATTAGGGTTGTAAGAAATCAACGGAAGGTAGTATTCTATGGACGTATTTTGTTGTGAAAAAAGTAGCAGCGGGAAAAAAAATGTGCAAATGGTGGAGACTATGCTTCTCATATACAGTAAATTTTCGGGAAAAGTACAGTGCTTTTTTAGTAAAGCACCACTATTTGTGCCCAAAAAAGGCGAATTAATCTGATTTGCCAAAATTGATGTTCTTAATGTCCGATATTTGTATGACCATTGCTGCACTTGTAGCTTACTGTGTTGATCGCCTCTGAGACAAAAAAGTGGCCATTTTTTACGAGACAAAGCGGGTTTTTACGATCCTCAGCAGTGCTACAGTAAAAAATTACGCCAAGTATGGCTGAAAATGAGTCTTTTTGTGCCAGCAGCGCGCCACCTTCGTAATTACCTTCTCTTTTTTTATTACTAAAAATTTTTACATGAAGCAAATTTTTACACTTTTTGTGATCCTAATGTCCCTCCGCGTTCAAGCCCAAACGATTTTTGTAAATCAAGGCGCTACAGGACTAAACAACGGCACTTCTTGGGCAAATGCCTATACCTCTTTGGATGCCGCACTTACGGCAAGCACCACCGGGCAATCCATTTGGGTGGCTGCAGGAACCTACAAACCGGCTACTCCGGCACCAAACAATTCATTTACGTTGTTTTCGGGCGTCAATTTGTACGGAGGGTTCGTCGGCACTGAAACCGCACTTACACAGCGCAACATCGCCGCAAATGCCACCATTTTAAGTGGCGACATACTCGGCAATGACATTACCGGAAATTTTGACCAAAATCGTACGGACAATACCCAGCATGTATTGATCGTGGTTGAAGTAACCCCCGGTACTGGAAGCGAGATTGATGGCTGTACCATTCGCGGCGGACAAACGTTGGTTGGTTCTACCAACGGCGATCTATCCCGAAGGGGCGGTGGCATGATTATCAATGCCAAGGTTACCGTACGCAATTGTGATTTCAACGACAATTTTGGTGAATCCGGAGCTGCTTTGGCGGCTATTGAGGCGTTGAGCGATGGTATTTTGATTGAAAACTGTATTTTTCAAGCCAACAAAGCAGCGGAAGACGGGGTTTGTTTTTTGCGTAGTACACCCACAGGTTTGATCAAAAACTGTATTTTCCGCAACAACAACACCAAGCGTGGTGCTCTTTATCCTTCCAACGCAACCAATATGCAAATTGATGGCTGCTTGTTCGAAGGCAACCAAGGTGTTAATTTTGGGGCAGGAATGTTTACGTGGCAGTCCACTTTTACCCTCACCAACAGTATTTTTAGAAAAAACAAGTCGGTCAATGCCGCCGGTATCTATATCGACGGCCGGGATGGTGGTGACTTGGCAACCATCAATCACTGTCTGTTTGAAAACGACACAGTGACGGACTTTGGTGGTGGTGGTATTTACGCATGGCAGGCCACCATGAATGTCAAAAACACTGTTTTCCGCGACAACTATGCCCCAAATGCGGCCGGCATGTACTGCGATGGACGGGAGTTTGACAGTTCATTTAGCATTGACAGTTGCACCTTTGATGGCAATATTGCCACCAGTTACGGTTGTTCCGCTATTTGGAATGCCAAGACTAATTTCACTATTTCCAATTCCACTTTTAAAAACAATGTAGCACCGAGCTCCGGCCCTGCGCTATACAACAGTGAGCAGACCACTTTTGCGGTCAATAACTGCCTTTTTGAAGGTAACAAAGCGAATTATGCGGGGGCTGTTGCCAATTATGGCCTCGGGTGTATCGGAGAGTACAATGGATGTACTTTTGTGAACAACCAAGCCAATCAGGGCGGCGGTGCTGTAAGCAATGGATTTAAAGCCAATGTTACCTTTAATAATTGTGATTTTTTAGCGAATGTTGCCTCTTTCGCGGGCGCTATCTTCACCCAAAATGATACCACCGAGTTGCATGTAGAAGGTTGTTATTTCAAAGAAAATAATGCCACAGGCACGGGCGGGTGTATCATCGTAAACAACAATATTCCGACCAGTATCAAAACCAGTACCTTCTACCAAAATATCGGTGCAACCGGTGGCGCGATCAGCGCCAATGGCGATAGCCTGATTACCATTGACAAGTGTATTTTTGTCGAAAATATTGCCACTACCCAAGGTGCTGCAGTTAATTTTAACCATGTCAACAGTGTAGTAACCAACTGTCTATTTGCAAAAAATATCAATACAGGCACGGGGGCCGGAGGGGGTATTTCAAGCAATGCATCCGACGATGAATTGAGTCTGGTGAAGGCTGTCAACTGTACGTTTGCGGACAATATCGCCGCCATCGGTGCCGGTGTTGCCCAATGGGAATCGGAGTTTGGCAATTCCAAATTGACCCTGCTCAACTGCTTACTACAAAACCCTGATGGAGAAAACTACTCGATTGAAGAGGGCAATCCTGAAGTATTTTCCCTCAATGGCAATCAAAGCAGCGATCAATCCTTGGAATTGTACTTGATGGCTAGCAAAGACTTACACAATACCTTCAACAACTTTCAGGGTCCGGATGTAAATGATTATGCCCACACCATTGGTTCTCCAGCCAGTGATGGGGGTGTCAGTGAAGGTGCTGCTTTCGACGATATTCTCGGCATTCCCCGCTATGGTATCCCGGATGTCGGCTACCGCGAAGTGAAAGTAAGTGGAATCCACAATGTCAGTTTTGACGTACAACCACTTCAATGTGCCCCAAATCCTTCCACAGATATGACGGTAGTGTCGTTTCAAAACGACCGCATCGGACCAGTGCAGATGAGCATTTGGAATCAGGCAGGACAAATGGTGGCCAGTTATGGTGCTGAAAAAACATCCAATACATTTTCATTCACCTTGCCGGTGGGAACCTTGCCGGCCGGTACCTACAACGTACAGGCACGCATGGGCGCAAAACTGCACCAAGGCGTATTTGCAAAATTCTAAGCAAAAAAGGAGTTCTTCTTTTCTCCAGATCGGTAATAAGCAAACAGGCGTGCTACGAACCTTTGTTCGTACCACGCCTGTTTTTAATTGTAGCTCTAAAAATAAGGAGAAAAGTTTGATTGGCGATGAATGTCCTTCAGTAAGGAAGGTACACATGGTAATGATGCAGATATCCTTCTCAACTTCGAATTAATTTTTTGTGTACCATCGTTCCATCCGGCCAAAGCACCCTCAAATGGTAAACCCCATTTTCAATGTTTCCCAGATCAATGGTACGCTGAAGTCCCTGTTGGCGGAGCACCAAAATTCCCAATTGGTTGAAAACTTCCAACGTACCGTTTGCCCTTTGGTTTTCAGAAGTCTCCAACGACAATATTCTTCCGCATGGATTTGGATAGATCTGCAAACGAGAATCGGAGAACCCAAGCTCTTGTGTGGCCACGGTTTCGGGCACCCAGGCACTGACATCAAACGCCCGGGTACTTTGCGCAGCGAATAAAAACCCACTGTATTCGGTGCGTTCATTGGCAATATAACCGCTGCGATTTGTGTCAAAAGCAATGCTTTCTACTTGACCAATACTGAACGCGCTGCCCAATTCAATCCGTCTTTTGTTGCCACTAAAATAGTGATTCGTACCCGTTGGCCAGTCCCACAGCAACCAGCAAAACACCGTTGGAAGCCCCCTCAAATCATACCCAACCAGTGCGATTAATTTGCCATCGGGCGCCATACTCGCGCCGGTAATCTGTCCATCGGCGTCAAATGTTTCGACCGCTTGAATCACCCCAGTCACCGGATCGAGTGCGTAATGGGTTGTTGTATATGCCTTGCGGTTTTTGGTAAACAATTGCAGCTGGTTGTGGTCAAAAAGCATCGCTTCGCAGTCGTAAACCGTGCTGTCTTCCTGCTGGGTCGTGAAGTCTGTTTGGTCGGGATAAGCAAAAGAAACGAAATGATATTCGTCGTCGTTGACCGATTGATTACTGCTGTTTCCGATGGCTGTGAAAGGAACCGAGTAGATGCCCAAGTTTTGACGATCATTGTTGTTGTTTCCAAAATCTCCAAAGTAAAGGCTTGCTCCATCGGAACAGACATCCTCCCAATCCCGGTTGTTGGCGTTTTTCAATTTTATTTTCTTCAGTTCGGCGCCAGTTTCAGGGTTGATGCTGAAAAATTCAGGGTCAAAACCGCTGTCGTTGTGCGCCCACCATTCCCCATTTGCCGGGTGTAAGCCGCTTATTTCCTTTAAATCTCCGTCAAGCGTTGCCCTAAACTGGGGAGCATAGGATGTCACCGGATAAAGACAAGATCCGTCATTCAGCGTTGCTGCATTGCTAAAGTTCGTCGCTTGCGGGTCTGTACAACCGGGTTGAGCCCTACCTGCAAACGCGATACAACAAAAGCAAATAATAAAGAGGGGATGTGCCTGGATTGGTCGCTTAATGTCCTTCAAAATTCTGTAGATAATAAGGGTTATGGGAAGATAACTGGTTGGTGTGGCACGCTGTCTGGACAATAGAGGACCAATTATTAGGTTGTAGCGATTTTACGGCCTGTAAATAGCGCTTCGGCCAAAAAAATGCATATTTTTAATTTCAGGAGCGACCACCTCGTTGGTAAAATAAAACCAAGAGCATCATTTCGTTTGACTAGGTCTCACTTCAATCTTACTTGGCAGAGTACGCGGGTTCATTTTAAGCAAGTCTACCACCATCTGCCCCATATCTTCCGGCTGAATTTTCCAAGTGTCTGCTGGATTGGGCACGTGGTTGTTGAAATGGGTAGCCACAGATCCCGGCATAATGGTCGTGCATTTGACTCCTGATTCGCGCAGGTCGAGCATGACAGCTTGGGTGAAGCCGACCAGTCCAAACTTGCTGGCGTTGTAGGCAGAACCCGCCGCAAAGAAATTGGTGCCGGCCAGACTTGCTATACTAATAAAGTAGCCTTTTGTTTCTATGAGTGCATCTAGGGAAGCCTTGAGACTATAGAAGACTCCGGTCAGGTTGGTATCCATGGTGTCATGCCACTGTTCCGGGGTAAGTGACGTAATGGGTGCAAAGTGTCCGAGTCCGGCATTTGCAATCAGGATATCCAATGGTCCAAATATTTCGAGGATTGTCGCCACGGCTTTTTTCTGGGCATCAAAATCCTTCACATCGGCTTCAATTCCGATGATTTTTCCCGGCCCGACGTTGGCAAGTTGTGAAACAGCGGCATCGGCGGCTTCCTGATAACGGCTGGTGATGGCAACGTTTACTCCTTCTTTGAGTAGGCTTTCGGCTATTCCGTAGCCTATACCCTTACTTCCCCCGGTGATCAGGGCTGTTTTCCCGTGTAGTATATTTTTCATGACATTCAAACGAAACAACGTGAAAATGGTTTATCGATTGTCCATTATAACGTAAATGACTGGTGGGTAATCAGGCTAGGCTTACGATGATTTAAGTAGTTTATTTTATTGTTTGCTGAACAAAACCAAAATAAGTGCGTTGATCTGGGTCTATTTATTCTCCTGTACATCCATCATTTTCTACGATCATACACTATGTTGCACTTGAAAGAAGGCGATGCCGCTCCGGTTTTTTCCGCTACCAATGAAAAAGGACAGACCGTTCGTCTGGAAGACTACAATGGCAAAAAGCTAGTCTTGTACTTTTATCCCAAAGATGACACGCCGGGCTGCACCGCCCAAGCTTGCAACTTGCGGGACAATTACAGTACTTTTCAATCCAAAGGCTACGAAATTCTCGGCGTCAGCCCCGATTCCGGCAAAAAACACGTAAAATTTCAGGAAAAATACAACCTTCCTTTTTCTCTTCTTGCAGATGAAGACCACGCAGTTTCAGAAGCTTTTGGCGTATGGGGAGAGAAAAAGTTCATGGGACGCGCGTACATGGGCATCAACCGAACTACATTCGTCATCAATGAAGACGGAATTATTGAACAAATCATTGCAAAGGTGGACACGGGAAATCACTCAGGGCAGGTGATTGCAGTTTAATTTTTTTGTACCCTTCGGTAGCGCATTGTCCAATCCCCCTACAATGGTGTCAGGCGCGAACACCGTAGATAAAAAATGGGTCGCACAGCAGAAAAAGCTGTACGACCCATTTTTTATCTTCTATTGCTGTTTCAGTGCTGAAAGATCACTGAACCTTCCGTAAATACTTTGCACTACTACCTAGCCTGTTGGTCAGGCGTACCAACAAGATACCATCCGGAAATCCACGCAGGTCAATTCGCACCCTTGTTCCGGCATCGTGCAACAATGCTCGGTCCAGTAATATTCGGCCGGCGGCATCGATAATGCTTAATTGTGTGTTGATATCATCGCCCGCATTCAGTTCTAACCAAATCTCCGATTGTGCAGGATTAGGAAATAGCTTCCAGGGGGTATTTCCTTCAACACCGGTTGTAGCAACACTGGTACCTACCAAAAACAGCGCACTGGTAAAGGAGCACCCATTGGCATCTGTTACCACCACCACATATTCACCGGAATATAGCCCCGGAATATTTTGGGTGGTTGCATAAGCCTGCCCATTGCGCGTCCAAACATAATGGTAAGGCATAATACCACCTGACATACTGACGGTGATACTGCCCACTCCTGTATTTGCAATGTCATCGGTAACCGACGAAGCCGCCAAAAGCAACGGGGAAGGCTGGGAAATCTGGATCGGCTGTACTTGCGTACACCCATCTGCATCAGAAATGGTAGCTGAGTACATGCCCGCACACAAACCTGTTACCGACATTCCGCTGTCGCCATTGCTCCATAAGATGCCAAATGGACCTTGTCCACCACTTATACTGATAATGGCTGTACCATTGCACACGCCTGCACAGGTTGTGTTCGTCGCGCTGGAATTAATACTCGATGCATAGTGGACGGTCACATTGAACGAACACTCTCCAATATTACCACCACCATCAATGTAGCGAAATACCACCGGCGTAACACCCAAAGGGAAAGAAGAACCCGATGGCAACCCTGAAATAAGTTGAATAAGCTGGTTGTTGACGGTACAATTGTCCAGTACCTGCGGTTGTGTAAAGGTTACCGCAGTATTACAATTGCCAGTTTCTACGTTGTTAGGGCAGATTAAAACAGGCACTTGTGTGTCTTGTACCTGTATCTGTATCACATAGGCTTGGGTACAGCCCATACCATCCGACAAGGTAGCCACATAATTGCCGGGGCATAAATTGGTGGCAACCAAACCTGACTGACCGTTGCTCCATACCACAGAAGGTATGGCTCCACCTCCGGAAATAACCAACGAGGCACTGCCATCGCAACCGCCGGCGCAGGTCGTCGGCTCTACCATGGTGGTCACATTGGAACTTCCTGTAATGGTGATGGTAAACGAGCACGTCGAAGCGTTCCCACCGGCATCGGTAACCGAGTAGCGCTGTTCCGTGATTCCCACCGGAAATCCGGAACCGGATACCAACCCGCTGATCAAGGTGGGTGTTCCGTTGATGGTGCAGTTGTCTTGTACTAGCGGCTCGTTGAAAAATACCGTGGACGAACAATAAGAGGCCATTTGATTCGCCGGACAAGTCAACACGGGGGCAATATTATCCGTAACAGTCACCGTGGCGGTTCCCGTAGCGGTATTGCCATTTTTATCCGTGGCTGTGAGGGTCACGGTTTGTGCGCCCAGTTGGGTACAATTGAATGAAGTAGGGCTGATGGTCCAAGCTGTAATACCACAACTTTGGTCGAAGCTTCCGTTGTCGAATTGCGCAGGGGTTACCTGAGCTATACCCGATGCGCTTAGCCCAGTACTGGCATTTTTTAGCATCAGTTGTGGTGGCACATTGTCGGTTGCTACTACTTGAACACTAAGATTTTTACTACAGCCCTTAGAATCAGTGACCGTGCAGCGGTAATTCCCAATACCCAAGCCACTGATGGCAGCACTCGTTTCATTGTTGGACCATACGTAACCCAGGGGAGCTGTTCCACCGGATCCGATCACCGAAATCGCCCCGCTTTGTCCATCCACACACGCAACATCAGTGGCGGTTACAACAGAGAGCTCCACGGGTGGAGGTCCACTGATTTGAGTCGTCTGGGAGACGGTACAACCGTGGCCATCGGTCGCAACTACGGTGTAATTCCCCGTACCTAAAGTGGATACAGAACTGCCGATACCACCATTCGACCAAGCATACGTATAAGGATCTGTTCCGCCGGAAGCGTTGAAAGTAGCCGCACCATTTTGAAGGCCGGCACACGTGACGCCGGTATTTGAAACCACCGACAGTACCAAAGGAGGAGGACTGGCTATTTGAGCAGACAGCACGATGGAACAACCGTTTGACCCTGTGACGGTGACAGAATAATTGCCCGCCGAAAGATTGGCAGCTGTTTTGGACTGCATTCCATTGGACCAGTTGTACGTAAGTGGAGTGGGTACATTCGTGACATTGACCGTTGCCACACCACTTGCCACACCGGGGCAATTGAGGTTGGTGATCGCCACAACGCCTGTAATGGTACAGAGGACAGCATTTACCGTGACACTGTTGCTCTTGGTACAACCTTTGCTGTCGGTCACTGTGACCGTGTAGATACCCGGTGCAAGGTTGGGAATAGTCAAGGTAGTGCCTGCGTTGCTCCAATGAATGGTGTAGGGTGCCGTACCACCGGAAGGCATTACGCTGGCAGAACCATTGTTTACCCCGACTTGTGTTTGTGCGTTGGCCGTCACAGACGCTTGAACCACCGGTGGTTGTACCACAGAAATGGTGGCAGCAGCCGAGCACCCCTCCGAATCTGTGGTGGTGACGACGTACGTGGCGGACCCCAAGTTGGTGAGGGTAGCGGCTTGACTGCCCGTTGACCATAAGTAAGTATAATAACCGGAGCCGCCAATAGGCGTGGCTTTTACAGATGCGTTGGTATTACCATTGCAGGAAATGGGATTCAACAACACAACAGCAAGCGATAATGGCGGTGTTTGCGTTACCTCCATGCTGTCTTGGGCAATACAACCGCTCGTGGTGTTTTTCACGGAAAGCGTATAATGCCCAATGGCATCAAAACGCGCAAAAAATGATGTGGCACCTGAAAAAATGCTTCCATCAACCGTCGTCCACAGGTACGTGATTCCGACGCCGGTGGAAGTACCAATAGGGTTGACCAAAACGGAAGAGAAGTTACAATTGAGGGCTCGGTCTTCCCCGGCATAAACTGTAGGCAAGGCTAAATTTTCAGCCACACTGATCGCATTGTAATTGGTACATCCGTTGAGCGGGTTGGTGACCGTCACAGAATAAGTGCCTCCCACAACCACTACCGGATTGGAGACCATGGCCATATATCCATTGGGCCCAGACCAAGAAAAGGTGGCCCCATTCGTTTGAGAAGTCGCCAAAACATGGGGCGCAGGATTGTAACAATTAATGGTAGCCGTGGTGGTGGTAAGCGTAGGCGTGGTGATGTTCTGCGTAACACTGACCGTTGTAGCACTGGTACACCCATTGACCGGATTGGTTGCTGTCACAGCATAGGTGCCAACCAGTGAAACCACAGGGTTGGGAAGTGTAGAAATAAAATTATTTGGTCCAGACCATTTGAAGGTAACACCAGGTGTATTGCTGGTTGCCAAAAGGGTTACGGTTGGATTGATACAAGTTTTTAAACCACCTACCGCCGTAACGCCAGGAGGGGTATTGTTCAAAATAACCGTGGTGGAAGCTGTAGAAGTACAGCCGTTTATTGGGTTTTGGGTTGTCAGCACGTAAACGCCCGGAACAGAAGTCAAGGCATTTTGAACTGTCGAGTTAAATCCTCCCGGGCCTGACCAAGAATAGGTAATCCCGATGGGGCTTCCGTTGCCAAGCAACAACACAGTGTTGACCACACAGGTGAGTTGCGCGTTGACAGAAGCCATGGCAGTAGGGGGGATAAAGTTGGAGGTTACCGTGGTGGTCTTGGTAGATGAACAACCATTCGCAGGATTGGTGACCGTCACAAAATAGGTGCCCGAAGCAGATACTACCGGCGTCTGTTGATTGGACATAAAACCAAAAGGACCCGTCCACGTGAAATTCACCATCATCGGTGTATAAGTCCCGGAAATTACGGTAATTGGTTGAGAACAGTTCAAAACAGCACCCGTAGGAAGTACAACAGGCCTGGAAGTATCACCGGTCACCACCGCATTGGCGGTACCAACGCAGGTGGTCAGCGTATCCGTTACCTTAAAGACAAAGGTGCCAACGGTTGATACTTGCGGATGAAGGGCATACGATACATACATACCGGGCCCATTCCATACAAATGTCGTATTTTCAAGCGGATACGTTGAATTCAACACGACACTCGGTTGATAACAGGAAAAATTGCCCCCGGTAGCGGTCACCAATGGTGGCTGGTAGGTAGACAGCACGACCACTGAAGAAGTACTGGTACAACCGTTCACGATGTTGGTAACCAGAAGGGTAAAGGACCCGATATGCTTGATCACAGGTGTCAGGGTTGTAGCCCCGGACTGAATAACTCCGCCATTCGTTGCCGTCCACAAATACCTGAATTCAGCGCCGACTGACCCCGTACCATTCAAACTAGTGATGGAATTCGCACAGGTTACGTTAAAATCAGAACCCGCATTGGCCACAGGCGGTACAAAATCTTCTAGTATGACCGCACTCACGGTTGCTGTGCTGCCTTCATCATCGGTTACGGTGATGGAATAGTTTCCGGCTACCAAATTGGTGGCCAACGTTCCGGTGTTTCCATTGCTCCACAAATAGGAGTACGCCGGAAGTCCGCCACTGGCCACTACCCGTAGATAACCCGTCAAACGCGAACAATTTACATGGTGAATGGAGTCAACGGTCAAGACCAAGGGTACAACGCTGGAGGTAGCTTTTTGTACGAAGCCTGCCTGACAAAATAAAGGTTCACGCAACGTATTCGAAACGGGTGGTGCATGCGCCAAAACGATGGCTTGATTTATAAAGCCCAATAAACATATTAAAAAAAATCGCATCGTGTGGTTGGGAAAAGAGTAAAAAGGATCAGATAGCAAATTGATTAACTTTATTGTAGAGAAAATTTCGTGCCGAAAACGGAAAAACCCGGTTTTGCACAAAATAAATTAAAAAAAAGAATTGTAAATACCTGGATAATCACAGATGAAACAAAAAAGTGACCCTTGTTGCCTGCCAGCGCTGTAGTGACAAAACATGGACGGTGATTAAAGTAATTTTGATGATTTGATTGATTGCAAACATTTAATTTTAAAATGCATGCAATCAACCTTCATTTACAATCACTGTATGTTGACTCTATTTACCTCATTCATAGGCGAAAAAAGGGCACTCCCGGCAGGGAGCACCCTTCTTTAATTTTTTGTAACTGGTTAGGTGGCACGCTGTCTGGCCAAAAAAGGCCCATTTTCCGCCATACTTCGCAGATTTTTTTGACCGTAGCGATGCTACGGCCTACAAA
>JBIPOY010000013.1:0-18991 GCA_044378705.1 Saprospiraceae bacterium | reverse complement strand
CTTTGGCAATCCTAGAATTTGCCAATGACCCGGAAGAGATTGAAAATGCCAAAAAATACGCGGAAGCCTGTGGTAAGATGCACACGGCGTTGCACGAGGTGATCGGACATGCCAGTGGCCAACTCAAGCCCGGTATGGCGGAGCCCAACGTTACCCTCAAGCAATATTCAAGTACCCTCGAAGAGGGTAGGGCCGATCTCGTGGCTCTCTATTATATGCCGGATCCCAAACTTATAAAGTGGGGCTTGATGCCGAATGCTGAAGCCTTCAAAGCGGAGTATGACCAATATATTCGGAGTGGATTGTTGCAGCAGCTGCGCCGACTGCCTGTCGGAGCAGATATTGAGGAGGATCACATGCGCAACCGACAGCTTGTTTCTGCTTGGGCCTTTGAAAAAGGTAAAAAAGACAATGTCATCGCGAAGCATGTCCGCAATGGAAAAACCTATTACGACATTCAAGACTATAAGAAATTGCGTGTATTATTCGGGCAGCTGTTGGCGGAGATTCAACGAATCAAGTCGGAGGGAGATTTTACCGCTGCGCGAGCATTGGTGGAAGGATACGGCGTGAAGACAGACGCTACGACGGGCGCTGAAGTAAAAGCACGCTATGCCACTTTGCCGACAAAAGCCTATTCCGGGTTTGTACAACCCAAACTGGTTGCGGTAAAAGATGTATCGGGCAACATAACAGGGGTAAAGGTGGAACGTGAAATGGATTTTGTTGCACAAATGCTCCGTTTTGGAAAGGAGTATTCGTTTTTACCCATCAAGAATTAATTGCTTTACAAAATGTAAAAGTACTGAGGTGGCGTGCTGTCTGGCCTCCAAAGGCCTGTTTTATGGTCTCAGAAGCAATCACTTCAGTATAAAAAAAGGAATGCCGCGGCACTTGGGAGTGACGCGGCATTCTTTCATTTCAGCGTAACGTGTTAGATCGGGATGGGAGTGGCCTCTGATTCCGGTTATCGGACGATTAATTTTCCGGAGGCAACCGGCTTACCATCTGCAGCAATCAGATAAACAATTTCACCCGCCGGAAGTTGGTGGCGGAACAATTGAAAATTTGATTGGTTGAAAAAAAGATGGGTGATTAAACGCCCTTGGACGTCGTATAATTCGAGCGAAAATTGACGTGCGTCAACCCCTTTTACCTCAAAATTAACACCGTCCGTAGCTGGATTCGGGAAAGCGTTTACCGAGGCGCCAGCCAACAATATCTCACGTGTTTTGGTAACGACAATAAAACTGTCGAATTCGCAAACGGTGTGAAACGTTGTGTTTGTAATGGCCGGTGCCTGAAAGTCAAGGTAGATGGCGGCACTGTTAAGGATGACGGTTTCGCACGGTAAATCGGTTTTTTGTGCTACCCGAAATTCGATAAATCCTTTACTAGCGCCGCCATCCGGTGGCAGGTTGACGGTATTAAAAGTGAATTGCACGATACCATTGCCATACACTTCAAACTGAAACGGATGGCTGGCAGTACCGGGTGTTACGGTGGCCGGATCAAGTGCGGATGAGAGGGTGTCTCTAACAACAACCTGCCGCACGGTATCTACTCCCGTATTACTAAATTGGATTAAGTAGTCCAAATCGGTTTTCGGACTGACGTAATGATGGGCTTCGTCATAACCCTTGGGATGACCTCTTTTTAGATGTGTTGGATTAAAATTGGCTTCTAGGCTTTCTTGGCAATCGGTCTCTATAAATATATCGGCATCGTCTTCCGGAAACATGGTAAAGTAACCGAGTGATATGTCATTGGTACTGGTGTCACTTTTACAGCCTTCTACAGCAGCGGTGGGGAAACTAACACCGGGATATCCGGGGCTTTGCTCGGCCAAAATGCGGAAAGTGCTGCCGTTCGCCGGATGTGACCACACCAAAGAATCACTGTTGGCAGCCAACTTAAACCGAAAATTTGGGTCTCCCGGCTGGGTCAACATAATGAGGTCTTCCGCAATAACATATCCCAAGGGATCTGTCATGCCGCCTTGGCCGATGTTTGACAGCCACATCTTGATACTGTCGTGCTCACAATATGCTTTTGCC
Organism: Saprospiraceae bacterium; assembly: GCA_044378705.1. Classification (GTDB taxonomy): domain Bacteria; phylum Bacteroidota; class Bacteroidia; order Chitinophagales; family Saprospiraceae; genus M3007. The sequence continues at coordinate 16,934 of JBIPOY010000013.1, read as the reverse complement.
GCAACAATGGCGCTGTCCCAACTCGGGTTGGTATTACAAAAATCATGGGGAGTGATGTAGGCCGAAACACAGTGTGTCTGACCTGCCAAGGTACCCGAGCATGCGAGAAAAGTCGTCAAGGTGAAATTCCGGCAGTCGCCGGCGTTCAACGTGCCAATACCAAAAAGAAGGGTGTCTCCTATTTGATTGGTCAAAGAAATTGAACTGCTTACATACGACATCATGGGGTCCATGACAACACGCACCAACGTATTAGAAGACGGTGCTGTGCCATTGTTGCAGTATCGTACCGTGTATTGGTTGTTTTCGCAACGGCGAAGGATGGGCGTAACGATGTCTATTTCATTGCGGGGGCAGTCAAAAATGCTGCGTACCGGAACGGAAACATACACGGTATCATAAAAATTCGGAACAGCAACCTCCACAATGGAATCACAGGCCTTCCAGTAACTACCGGGAGGCGTCAGAATCATTCGGTATTGTCCGGTATCTACTTCAACGGATAGGTTACCATCTTCATTGGCTACCGTGTAAAGGGTATCGTATTGACTTACAAATTTTACGATCCAGTTTTTGATGCCGGGTTCGGCGTTGTCTAACTGACAATTGCTGTTGAAATCCCGAAAAATGTTGGCCTGAATATAACTGGTTAGCACCTTACCTTCCGCATCTGTACGAACAAGATAAGCATACGATTCGCCGGTGGCGCCGATAAATTGTTCACTGAAACCGGCGGCAATACCGCCGCCTCTGGTGGGTAGTACTGCGTAACCGCCGTCCAAACCACCCCTTCCAACGATTGCCTCCCAAATAACTTCCCCTGTTGGTGTTAATTTCAGAATATTGAGGTCTACCAAGGGCCCTTCTCCCAATGTTCGGATACCTGTTGCAAATAAATGGCCGGTGGACTGTTCTACGGCTAATCCGTAATAGTCATGGTTGGGCATCTGCTTCTCCCAAAGGGGGGTGGTACTGAGGTCGGCGTCAATTTTTACCAAGGTACCCACGCCACCTTGTCCAAGGTTGGAGAAACCAGCCAAGACAAAATTACCATCCTCTGTTCGAACGATGGCCCTTGCCTCATCGTCACCGGTATTGCCAAGGGAGTCGGTCATGGCATAATAACGCTCTTGGAGCAGGGTCCCCGTCTGGCCTACCCGCAGCACGTAAATATCCTTGCTGATGGGGATGGTTGGCTTGTATTCGCCGGCCACCACGAGATCTCCATTTGAAGCCAATGCAATGGAAAGGCCTTTTTTTCTGTAGGCGCTGGCGCCGAAATTATTGAACCACAGGGTGTTGCCTTCCGAGTCGGTTTTAAGGACAAATACATTCTCTTGGCTGCCGGCGACGGACTGGTATCCGGTTAGAACAAACCCGCCGTCCGGTTGTACGGAGAGTGCACGCGCCTCATCATCCAATGCTCCGCCGTATGTTTTATCCCATAATTTATTGCCAAATTCGTCTGTTTTGAGCAAATATATATCCCTTCTTAGAGGTCCGGATCCATCCTGATCAACATAACCTGCGATGGCAAAACCGTTGTCGGGTGTAATGACAACGCCAAAACCCTCCATACGGGATCCGCCAAGGGCTCCGGTAAAAGTTTTACTCCATTGCAACCGGCCATCCGCGTTCACCTTGATGAGGTTGAGTCGGGCATTGCCGTTGTAATAGCCGGTGAGTATGTACCCACCATCAGGCGTTGCGGCAAGTGCTTTGGCAACATCCTGGCCGCTGCCGCCGTAGATACGCTCCCAACCCTGTCCATTGGCATGGACAAAAGACAGGATTGCAAGCAAGAGGAGGTACAGATGTTTTTGCATGGGTAAATGTGCTAGTAGCGGTTGAATTACTTCTTCAACGATACAAAAGTGCGGCAGGGAAAATTGACTCCTGAGGACAAAAAAACCCGTTTGTTGAATTGATTTCAAATTCATGATCAACATTTTTTCACCAAAAAATGAATTATCTTTTGATATTTGCCAATAAATAAAAAATATCCTCAAAAATAAGCTATTTATCAATGCAAACGTTTAGTATTTTTGTTGAATAAATAGTAGGTAAAAAAAATGCAAAAAAGTGTTCTTGCAGAGATTGTCCGCTCCTTGGGAAAAAAGGAGGTACGTGATCTCAATAAATGGTTGCAATCGCCTTCACACAACCAACGGCAGGATGTGGTGAAGTTGTTCGATTTTTTGGTCAAGGTTTCGGGTAAAGCAGAGCACTCTTGTGATAAGGAGCTGGCTTGGAAAGCAATATTTGCCCAAGAGCCTTACGACGATGCCTTTATGCGACAGGTTATGTACTTCCTGTTGAAGGCCATTGAAGAGTATCTTGTATTCACCGATTTTACCAGTGATCGGGTACAGTACCAATTGTCGCTGACGAGGAGCTATCGAAAGCGGAAACTCGAAAAGTCTTACAAACAAGCACACCGATTGGGGCTGGAAAACCTAGAAAACCAACCCTTACGCAACGACTGGTATCTGCTCAATAAATTTTTCCTTGCCCAAGAAGAGTACGAGTACAAAATGAGCATCACGCAAAACGCTCCGGTTAACTTACAGGAAACAGCGGATGCGCTTGAAAAATGGTTTTTAGAGGAGCGGCTCCGCGTGAGCAATGCTATGTTGGCACACCATCGCGTGTATCAAAAAATTACCTACGACCACGGTTTTCTTGAAAAAGCGATTGCTTATATGGAAGACCGAAAAATGCTCGATGACCCGTCGCTGGCGGTCTATTATTATGCTTATCAAGCATTTAAACGCCCCACCGAAGAGTATTATTTCAACAATTTAGAGCATTTAATCCACCACGAGATGGGCAAGTTTCAGCACTCCGAGGTGCGGGCATTGTACCTTGCAGCACTGAATTATTGTGTTCCAAAAATAAATCAAGGGCGGCATGATTTTTATCAAAAAGCGTTTGATTTGTACAAAAAAGGGATTGAAACAGGCATTCTCATTGAAAACGGGGTACTCTCTCGGTACACGTTTCTCAATGCCGTTAGCAGCGCCCTGAAGACCCAGGAATTTGATTGGGCAGAAAAATTTATTGAACAGTTTCAACCTTTTTTAGAGGAAAAGCAACGACAAGGATCTGTTAATTTTAGTTTATCAAGGTTGTATTTTGAACGGGGGGATTACGATAAGGCCCAACAATTCCTCATGCAATTTGAATACGATGATATGTTGCAGAATATTGTTGCCAAGACGATGCTCCTAAAAATATACTTTGAACGCGATGATTTTGATGCTTTTGAGTCTTTGCTCGAAAGTATGCGCACCTATTTGCAGCGAAAGGAAGCCCTTGACCCCGCCCGGAAATTAGCGTATAAAAACATGATCAGCATGATGAAAAAGCTGTTGCACCACGATATTTTTTCTAAGGTTCAGCGGGAAAAGTTCAGCGAGACCATCGTTAAAACACATCCGTTGGCTGAGCGAGAATGGCTGTTGGAGCAAATTAATAATAGGTAGTAGATTCCGTTCAGTTGTGATGGGTGGTGGTCAGTGGTTTCAAAGGCCCTGCTGTTTGTTACCGGCGTTTCACCCAAAATTTTTACCCTTTGTGTATATTTGGTAAAACCATCGTTTCTTTGCTTACTTTTTCACACCAAAACAATAAAACCTTGAAAAAAGGATACCTAGTAGCACTGCTCGTGTTGGTGGTGTTGATCATAGATCAGGCCTCGAAATTTTACGTAAAAACCCATTTTGAGTACAATGAGGATGTGCTAATGTTCGGACAAAATTGGGCTCGTTTGCACTTTGTTGAAAATGAAGGCATGGCGTTCGGGATTACCTTTGACTGGGTTTACGGAAAATTATTGCTGAGTCTTTTCCGCATTGTCATGGTGGCGGGCCTTGTGTTTTACATTCGGGCGTTGATTGCTGCGAAGGTGCCCACAGGGTTCATTATGAGTGTCGGGTTTATTACGGCGGGAGCCTTGGGTAATATCCTTGACAGTGCTTTTTATGGTATGCTTTTCAGTAGTTCTCCTTACCATGGTGGATTGGCTGAAGTGGTTCCTTTTGGCCAGGGATACGGTACGTTTCTCCACGGAAAAGTCGTGGATATGCTTTATTTTCCGATAAAATATTTTGAAATGCCGGAATGGTTGGGGGGAGGAACCTGGCTATTTTTTAGTCCAATTTTCAACGTTGCGGATGCTTCAATTACCTCAGGTGTGTTGAGTATTTTGTTGTTCCAACGCAAGTTTTTCAAAGAGGGTTATGGGGAGGAGGAGCAACCGGTAGTAGGGGTGTCCTTGGAAGACGAAGTGACGTTGGATGGCAATCAGGGTGAAATGACGTCAACAAAAGCCTCGGATGCAGCAAAGAAGTCTATTTTGCCGGGAGACGAAGGTGATGTTGCCATAAACCCGTAAGATTTTTTGTACGGGCGCTTGCTGGGTGCGGAGGCCGGGGAATCGAGGCGATTGCCCGGCCTCCGCATCGAAGTTTTTATTTGTTGCGTACCGCGTGGGTTACTACCGAGACCAATTCACCCTTTTGGTTTTCACCGTTTGTGCGTTTCCCCCCACCATAATGTCGAATTCACCAGCCTCCCAATCATACGTCAGGTCGTATTGGTAATATTTCAAATCTTCAGGTGTGATGCTGAAGGTGATCGTCTTCCGTTCTCCCTGTTTTAAGAATACCTTTTGAAATTTTTTCAATTCTTTGACAGGCCGTGTGCTGCTTCCTACGAGGTCACGAATGTACAATTGGATCACTTCAGAGCCATCCACTGTTCCGGTATTGGAAAGTTGTATGCTTGCGGAAAGAGTTTCTGCTCCTTTTAGGGAGGTTTTATTGAGTTGTAGTGCTCCGTATTCAAACGTGGTGTAACTGAGGCCAAATCCGAAAGGAAACAGGGGGTCGTTTGAGACATCCAGGTAATTGGAGCGAAACCGGTTACCAACTTGATCGGGGCCTTCAGGGCGTCCGGTATTCTTGTGGTTGTAATAAAGGGGTATCTGGCCCACATTGCGTGGGAAAGTAACGGACAGTTTTCCGGATGGATTAATATCGCCGAATAAAACGTCGGCTACGGCATTCCCCGCCTCGGTTCCTCCAAACCAAACATTCAGTAGTGCGTCAACGGAACCGGCTTCCTGCTCCAGAGCCAGAGGTCGGCCTGTGAAGAGCACCATGATAACCGGTTTTCCGGTGGCAACCAACGCGTTTATCAAAGCTGTTTGGTTGCCCGGCAGTGTAATATCTGACCGAGAGGCCGCTTCACCGGTGATGTTGGCTGATTCGCCGACTACCGCTACGATCACATCCGATGCAAGCGCCACTTGGACGGCCTCCTCGAGTAGTTGTTGGGGCGTCCGGTCTTTTTCTACGGTGACTTCTTCAGCGAAAGCATTGGCACGTTTGATAAATTCTGGGTCGTCAGAAATATTGGCACCTTTGGCGTACCGGATAGTAGCATTACCGGCTACGTTTTTTATCCCTTCCATCACGGTTACGGCTTCCTGGGGCACACCGGAAACTGCCCAAGTACCCAGCATATTCCGCTTGCTGTCGGCCAAGGGGCCAATCAGGGCAATATTGGCTTTTTTGCTGATGGGCAACGTATTGTTTTCATTCTTCAGCAACACAAAAGAAGCTGCTGCTGCTCTGCGGGCTACCGAACGGTGAGGGTCGGAGAGGATGTCACGGGCGGCACGAGACGCATCACAGTAGCGGTACGGATCCTGGAAAAGTCCAAGCTTATATTTTGCTTCCAGAATTCTGCGGCAAGCCTGATCAATTTCTTTTAAGGTTATCCGGCCTTCATCGAGCGATTTTTTCAATGTGGTGAGAAAGCCTTCGCCCACCATATCCATGTCTACCCCGGCGTGCAGGGCCAAGGCTGAAACGGTTTGAAGATCACCCATGCCGTGATCGGTCATTTCATTGATGGAAGTATAATCAGTGACCACCAGACCGGCAAAGCCCCATTGTTTGCGGAGCAAGTCGGTCACCAGCCAGCGATTACCGGTGGCTGGGATGCCGTCAATTTCGTTGAAAGAGGTCATCACGGAGTAGCACCCAGCATCTACGGCAGCTTTGTAGGGGGGAAGGTATTCGTTGTACATGCGTTGGCGACTCATGTCGGTGGTATTGTAATCACGGCCTCCTTCTGAAGCGCCATAGAGGGCGAAGTGTTTCACACATGCCATGATTTGGTCTGATTTGGTCATGTCACCCTGATAGCCGCGTACCATGGCTGCGGCTATGGCACTGCCCAGAAAGGGGTCTTCTCCGCTGCCTTCGGCAATTCGACCCCAGCGAGGATCGCGGCAAATATCTACCATGGGAGAAAATGTCCAATTTAGACCATCGGCGCTGGCTTCTGTTGCGGCTATGCGGGCAGTTTTTTCAATCATCGTCATATCCCAAGTACAGGCAAGTGCCAATGGAATGGGGAAATTGGTTTTGTGCCCGTGGATGACATCAGATCCAAAAAAAAGCGGAATTTTAAGCCTAGTATTGCTCATTACCATCTCTTGAATCCGTCGGGTATTGTCGGCGCCGATTACACCAAACATACCGCCAACTTTTCCGGTCTTGATTTTAGATTCCACATCTGTACTTACCACGGAGCCCGTGGGCACCCCCCAGCCCGGCGTGATAAGGTTTAGTTGACCGATTTTTTCATCCAAGGACATTTGTTTCATGAGCGCTTGGACAAAAGAATCCATTTTTTTATCGTTTGATTGTGCTCGGAGTGATGGGTTGAAAACCAACAGGCAAGAAACTAGGAAGGGTAGGATGTTTTTCATGACGGTGATAATTGTTGATGAGTGGATGGTAACGCAGTTGTGGACGGTGTTATTATTTTTGCCAAACTGCGTCTTTGGCGAAAAAAAACCTGCTTACACTACCGTACGATCTCTTCCAAAGTTCTTGCCCAGATATCATAACCGGCGCGGGTCATGTGCAGTTGGTCATCCAGAAACAATTCCTGACGGGGCTCTCCGTTCTCGTTGAGCATCGGATGGAAAATATCTACATAGTTGGTGTTGGGTTTTTCATGCAAATATTCCTGAATCAACGCATTGGCCTGGATCATTTTTGGCATCAGACGGCGCCTGCTGGGACTGGGTTTGATGGATACATACGCAAGTGGTGTATGGGGGAAATCAGCTCGAATCAGCTCAAAAAGTGTTGAAAATCGCATTAAAATATCATGGGCATCTGTGGTATCAGAGTCTGCTAGGTCATTTTCACCGCAGTAAATCAATATTTTTCGGGGTGCGTACGGCTTTATTATTTGTTTTTCGTAATAAATAAGGTCTGTCAGACAAGAACCGCCAAATCCACGGTTGAGAATGGGTGTTTCCGGGAAATACGTTTGTACATCATGCCAAAGTCGGAAAGAGGAACTTCCGACGAATAGTACCTGCCCCGGGGGCGGTGGGGTAATACTATCGAGTCGTTGGAAGGCCTGGATCTCTTTGCGGAATGGTTGTGCCGAAGTACTGAAAAAACAAGAAAGGAGAACGAAAGAGACGAAATAGCGCATCGTAAAGGATATTTATAGAAATAAAGAATAGCTAATCTGATGTCACCAAGGGGGATAAAGGAGAAACTCCGGCCTCGTTGATGGCTTCTATCCGAAAGAAGTATGTCTTTTTGTTGTCCATACCTTTGAACCAATACTCGTTGGCGTCGTGTACCATGATACAGTTGTACAACTTGGTTGGGTCAGTACCAAAATACACATTATAGGCATAAGCATTGTCCACGGGATTCCACTTTAGCCAAGCGGAGCGTTTGTCTTTGTCGGTTCGAAGTACAAAGAAATTGCGTACCGGTTCAGGCACACCACCGTGTCCGTTTCCGAAAATCCGAAACCCGCTGAGTGCAAATTTTCCGGTGGGCATTTTCACGTTTTCAAGCTTAATAAAACGGGTTTCTACGGGTGCTTTCAACTCGATATAGTCGTGCGGCACATCGGTTTTGTTTTGACTTTTATCCAATAGAACGCTCCATTTTTCCCCATCGGGAGAGCACAATAGGCGATACTGATGGGAAACACCCATAGATTTCCCTAAAAATGCAGCCTCTTGGTCGGCATAGTTTATTTGAATGGCCCGAACGGTTGCAACCGCGCCCAAGTCGGTTTCAATCCATTCACCCAGGGCCCCCGTTTGGGCAGACCAATAGGTTTTAATGCTTTCATCTACGGCAAAATTGGGGTGATGTGCGCCAAGGGTAGAGGATACACGCACGGGTTTCTGGTAGTTGAGCAGCATCCATCCGGTGAAACGACTCTGAAGGTGATCAGCGACGCCTTGGGGTAAAAAATGGGGATAATCTCCAAAAGCGGTATTGCAGTACATCACATCATCGGCATCAAAGCCTGCGGGCCAGATACCCAAGCGACGCTCGAAGTTGTTTTTGACGGAAATTGCGATGGTTGATACATGCCAATAGTTTTGCCAGTCGTCCTGAAACGTTGCGCCGTGTCCGGCGCCTCTGGCAAAACCTCCAGGTTTGAAAGAGAGTGGGTCGCTTTGAGGAGTCCATCCATCAGCCAGCGGTTGGTCAGCAACGAGTACCCCATCGGCATACCCGCTGAATTCGGTACCGGGTGCGCCGAATTGAAGGTAGTATTTTCCGTGGTGTTGTGTCATCCAAGCGCCTTCGATGAACGGATCAAGAAATGTGTTGTCCATGTGTTCACCAAATCTGTGCCACCCGTACCGATCTGGTTGTAGGAAATACAATTCGCTGCGGGTGCCGATGGGTTGGAGGGTAGCGCGGTTCAGTTCGATGCCCTTGAGCGGGTACCGATTGCTGGAGCCATTGTACATATACAGGCGACCATTGTCATCGGTAAAAAAGGCAGGGTCCCAGCCGCCAATGTCAAATTTGTGAACAAGCTCAGACCATTCATTGGCTTTTGGGTTGGTGCTCATCCAAATGGGGAATTCACGGCCATAGGTAGAGCCAAAAACCAGCATGGTGTCACCGATAATACCAACCGCAGGGGCGCACAGATCATCGTACACCTTGTGTTCAGGCCTAAGAAAATGCTGGGACACAAAGTGCCAGTCAAGCATGTCAGGGCTCCACCAATAGCCCCATTGATTGGTAGAAAAGAGGTAGTAATCGCCTTTGTAATGCACGATTACCGGGTCGGCGGTTGCCCGGTGTTTGCCCCATTCTGAAAAATTGGGGATGGGGGTGTACCCATAATCGAGGTTGATGGGGTTACAATAAGTACTTTGTGCTGTGGCAGTATCCAACAATGCCAGCAGTATGACGAAAAAGAAGTGTTGTTTTTTCATCCGTCGAGATCGTAAGTTAAAATCCGGCTTGGAGCGAGAAACGAATCCCCCAATTGTCTACATTCGGAAGGTCGTTGTAACTGAGCCGCCAAAGGTAATCGAAGCGTAGCACTTTAAAAATATTGGCAATACCGACACTGGCCTCCATGTATGGTTTTTTTTCAAGCGTATGGATGTAGGTATCGCCGTTGTCATTTTTGGGAAACAACAACAGGCCATTCTCCGCAGATGGTCGGTTGCGGTCGTCTAGTCCGCCCCAAAGGAGTTTGAAACTACCTACTTCACGCAGTTTAAGGTTTTTTATCAAGGGGATCTTATTCAATATAAATCCATTGAGGTTGTGGTGTAAGGTAATGGCCGCGTATTTGTCACTTGCGAACTCCATAAAATTCATCAGGTTGTAAGAGTACCAGTCGAATTGATACGATTGATTGGCCCGGTGAATATCAAGCAGCGGGAAAGGTACTTTGCCAAAAGTACGACCAGCTTCAGCACTCACTTGTAAACGTCCCAGGGGGGCGACAAAAAAGTTTTTCAGCACGGAAAACGTCACTTTTTTATAGTCGTACTGGCTTCCCATGACGCCTTTGATGGCTGTTCGGAGGGAAAGTGAGAAAATAGGGGAAGCGGTAGGTATCGGTATTCGATAGACAGTGCCTTGGTAGAATTGTTCGTTGGGCGCAAATCGCAGTAAGATTCCGGCCTCTGCAGTTACGACGGAAGGCTGTTGAAAGAACGAAGAATCTCCTTTGGTTTGGTAATCGTAACGCAGCAGGCCTGCGGGTTTGTATTCTCGCCAGTAGAAAGATGGATTGTAGGTAAGGCCTCCCCGGTGTTCTCGCAGGTATTCAGCCCGGATGGTGCGCTGGTATTGCATCCTTAGGTTGGAGCCCCGTTGAAAGGAAAGAAAAATATTATCGGGAGACCAATTGGACACATCTACCCCAGGAGCCCGGATATCATTTTGATAACTTAATATCATTTGATTGTTGGGGAATTGACGCGGAATTCGGCCATTGAATGACCAGGAAACAGTACTGTTCCATTTCCACTTTTGATCCAAAAGTCCATAAGCGCCATAACCGTTGACAATCAGGTTTTTTATCAATTTTTGGTTGGTGCGCCCGCCGAATCGAAATCGGTTGCCTTCAATATCGTTGAAACTGGTAAAGGTGGACAGGCTCCCAAGCTCGAACCAACCCAGTTTGACGAAGCCGGATGCAGCGATGGTACTGGCGGTGATGAAACGTCTGAAGGAAGGAGACCGCTGAATGCTGTCCATCATGAAATTCACGCCTTGTTCACGGGTAGTCAGTTGACTGTGTCGCAGCGATGTCCAGTCCTGTTTTATTGTTTGGGTCTTACTGGGTACCAGCTTGAGTGTTCCTCGAAAAAGGGAGTCTGGAATGGGTTGGTTGAGTTGGTATTGGTTGTAGGAGACTGTTTTGTGGGCTTGCAGGCTTCGTCCGGAGGATTGTTTTAGAATATTGAAATCCATGGTGACCGCATCGGTGGTCAGTAACAACCTTTTGGTGGTCCCGGTACCAAAGAATTTATATTCTTGCTCAATACGGAGGTCAGTGACCCAGTTGAGGTTAATTTGTTTTGAAATACCCATGACCACCTTTCGCACGGCGTAGGTAGAATCCAGGGCCACGAGGATATTGCCCATGAAAGCCAGGTCGGTTTTGTTCTTGGGAGCAAAAAAGACATCTGCAAATTTTTCTCCGCCAACTTCGAGGGTATCAATGATATAAAATCTGTAGTAAGCTGTGGCCACGCCGGAGAGTGGCCCCACGAACTGAGTGGTGAGCAAGGAAATATTGGGCTCATAGATATTCACATCTTCGTACATACTGTTGAGATACTTGGAGATGCCGTCATTGTCAACGTCGTAATCTTCTCGTATTGAAGTCTGCTGCTCAGCCACGATGTATTCCTTGGTAGCCCCTGGATTTTTTCGGTAGTACACATTAGACAGGCGTTCGCGTAAGAAAAAGGGTAATGCTACCTTTCCATTTACCTTGTTGGTATCCACATTGTTGAAGATAAAACGGAATTTGTGCAGGTACCATTTACGCCTGAACTTGTCATTGATGTTGTTCAGGTCAAATTGAAGTTTTTCATATTTTTCGAAACTGTAGTAATCAAGTCCTTCTTTCCGATTATCATCTTTGTGTTTGAATACCTCTTCTATCAGATCAACGGCCGGATTGTCGCGATTACTGTATTTTTTTGGTCGTACCGTAACCTCTTTGATACCATAGGAGGACTCGACCATTAGCAACGTAAGTTCGTTGCTTTTACCGGGTGTTATTTTGGCGGTGACTATTTTATACCCGATGTAGGTAACCCTGATGGCTCGGGGTTTATTTTTTGTTTGGAAGAAGAAAAAGCCGTCAATATCGGTACGGGTTCCGAGTTCTTCCCCTTCTACTTGTACAGAGGCGTAGGGTAGTGGAGCACCGGAAACACTGTCCGTAACTTGCCCATGGATGGTGGTGAGGGTAGTATTTTGTGCGATGAGGTGGTTTGAAATGAGTGCCAACACGAGTACGAAAAGCGCCAGTCGTGACGATACAATACAATTTTTCATGGATAAGACCATTCTTGAAAAGCAATGATGGATACAGTGATAAGGTGAGATGGTCTGCCGTTGGCGTTGATCTCTTGGTCAAAGTTGGTTTGGGGTGGAATAAAACAAACAAGGAAGGCCGGACTGTAATAACAGGCCGGCCTTCTTAGGGAGCTTTTTAAAGAGCATTATTCTTCATCGCCTCCGTGGACATGCTCGACGTCCGGAAAGCTAGCACTTTCGCCCGGTTTTGGATCGACAAATGGTCTTTTTCCAATAATGGCTTCCAAATCTGCGCGGTGTAGCACCTCTTTTTCAAGCAATGCGGAGGCCAGTGCATCCAGTTGTACGCGTTTGTCGCGCAACAATTTTTTTGCACGGGTGTACTCGAGGTCAATCATATTTTTGACTTCCTGATCAATGAGGTAAGCTGTCTGTTCTGAGAATGGGCGATTAAAAGAGTCGCCAAGCATAGACAGGTAGGAAACATTGCCAACTTTATCGCTCAGTCCGTAGTTTACAATCATATCGTAAGACAGACGGGTGATGTGGTCGAGGTCACTTTGTGCTCCTGTACTGATTTTGTCAAATACAACCGACTCCGCAGCGCGGCCACCCAAGGTCATACAGATATCGTCGAGTAGTTTTTCTTTACGGGTGATGTATTGTTCTTTTGGCAGGTATTGAGCATAGCCCAACGCGGCCAATCCTCTTGGAACGATGGTCACTTTGACCAAAGGGTGTGCATGTTCCAGATACCAGCCGCAGATGGCGTGACCGGCTTCATGGTACGCGATGATGCGTTTTTCTTCGGGGCTGATGATTTTATTTTTTTTCTCCAATCCACCAATTACTTTGTCAAGCGCATAGTTGAAGTCGTCCAAATCAACCGCTGTTTTGTCGCGTCGTGCTGCGATGAGGGCGGCTTCATTGCACACATTGGCAATATCGGCGCCGACAAAACCGGGGGTCATTTCAGACAAGGTAGAGGCGGTAACTTCAGGCGACACTTTGATGTTTTTCATGTGTACCTGAAAAATCTGTTCCCGACCTTTCAAATCAGGGCGATCAATGCCAATTTGGCGGTCGAAGCGACCGGGGCGCATGAGCGCTTGGTCGAGAATGTCAGGGCGGTTGGTGGCAGCCATGATGATAACGCCCTTATCGGTGGGGAATCCATCCATTTCTACGAGCAACTGGTTGAGGGTATTTTCGCGCTCATCATTTCCTCCTTGCACTGCACCGCGGCCACGGGCACGGCCAATGGCGTCTATTTCATCAATAAAAATGATACAAGGCGCTTTTTCACGGGCCTGTCGGAAAAGGTCGCGCACCCTTGAAGCGCCTACTCCCACAAACATTTCCACAAAATCAGAGCCTGAAATCGAGAAAAATGGTGCGTTGGCTTCTCCTGCCACGGCTTTGGCCAGCAGTGTTTTTCCGGTGCCCGGAGGGCCGACCAACAATACCCCTTTGGGTATTTTTCCGCCAAGGGTAGTATATTTTTTGGGGTTCTTCAGAAAGTCAACAACTTCCATGACCTCGTCTTTTGCTTCATCAAGCCCGGCAACGTCAGCGAAGGTGATGTTTACCTTCGCGGTGTTGTCAAAAAGCGTGGCCTTGGATTTTCCGATGTTGAAGATTTGACCGCCAGGACCACCGGCACCACCGCCGACGCGTCGGATGATGAGAATCCATAGTCCGATGAACAGCAACAGCGGCAACCCGTAGGTAACAAGCACCGCACCCCAATTGACACGTTGGTCGTATTCAACGGTAATGACAGGCTTTTTTTCCTTTTGGAGCGAATCATTGAGTTTGGTCACTTTTTGCTCCAGCAGCTCGACCTTGCCAATATTCATGACATATTGCGGCTGTTCGCTGCTCAACAATGTCTTTTTTGTTGGCTTAATCCCTTCGTGTTCCTTGCTGCTGGTCAAAGAGTCCGGTAGAATGTACACGTAAGCTTCTTTATCATTGACCACGACCAGTCGTTGAACATGACTTTTCTTTGCCCAGCGCTCAAAATCAGACCACGTAGCGTTTTTTGAGGCGCCAGAGAATTTGGTCACTTGGAGTGCCAACAAACCAACCCCAATGAGGATGTACACCCACATGAAATTGAAACGGGGCATTCCCTCTCCGCTACCACCTTCTTGGGATGATCGTTGATCATTGTCGCGCTTTCTATTCTCTTTTTCCATTTTATCAATGCTTTTTGAGTGTTTCGATTGTGGTTTGATTCACCACATATACCATTCAGAGGTGTGTCAAGGAGGCTATATTTCTCCAAATTCGGTTATGTCTGCATCACTCCACAAGTTTTCTAACTCGTAGAAATGACGCGTCTCCGGGTGAAAAACATGGACAACAATGTTGAAATAATCCATGAGTACCCAAGTCGCACTGCTAGAACCTTCTGTATGGGTTGGAGCGGTGTCCAACTCGTCCTTTACTTTTTTGTAGATACTATCCGAGATAGCCTTTACATGGGTACTGGAATCTCCTTCACAGATAATAAAATAGTCCGCAGGGGCATCGCCCAATTTGCGGAGATCCAATTGTATGATATTTTTGCCTTTTTTATCGCGTATGCCCTCAATGATTGCTTGATTGAGGTTTTCGATTTGCGGTTTTTTTGTCCGCTTTGCTGTTATGGTTGTCAAAATAGCTGTATTCAAGTGAAGTGTATAAAAATCCGCCAAAAGTAAGAAAATAAAGGCTAAGTTTAGAATATATTTACGTCCCTTTGCCCCGCAACATTCCCCACTACTACGCACGATACCCATGCTAAACACCCTTTTTGTTGGAAATGTTTACCATCATTTTGATGAGTTATCGTCCACAAACGACTGGGCCATGGAAATGATAGCAAAAAGCAAGCCACCTGAAGGTACGGTCGTTCGGGCTGACAGTCAGACAGTTGGCCGAGGACAGTTTGGCAGTAGGTGGGTGAGTGAACCCGGAAAAAATCTATTGCTGAGCATCATTCTGTACCCAAATTGGCTTCCGGTAAACAAACAGTTCTACTTGAGCATGGCCATTGCACTGGCCGTAAACGATGTGGTTCAGCATCCGGATTCCACGGTTAAATGGCCCAATGATATCTACCTTGGAAACCATAAAACGGCAGGAATCCTTTTGCAAAACAGTCTGCTCGGTATTTGGATGCAATCCTCGGTCGTTGGCATTGGGCTCAATGTGAATCAAATCCAATTTGATCCAATTTTACCCAATCCCACGTCACTTTCAGCCTATTTCGGCCATGAATTTGACCTAGATATGCTCATGCAGCAGCTTTTTAAGTGCGTTGAATTCAGATACCTGCAACTAAAAAGTGGTCGCTTCGAAGACATCAAATACGCCTACGAAAGTGTACTGTTCCGCAGGCAAAAATCTTCTCTTTTCGTAAAAAAGTCAGACCGGAGTATTTTTGAAGGTACGGTACTCGGGGTAAATGAAGCAGGGCTTCTCAACGTTGATGTTGCCACTGCCGGCCTAACATGCTTTGATTTAAAAGCACTGGAGTTTGTGATGTGAATTTTTTTCGCGGCGTATTTTTTATTTCAGATGGGCACTCCCACGGCAGTTACAATTTAAAAAGGGGGTTAGAAATCTGTTCCTAAAGCAATGTGTAGCAAAGGTTTTTGGATCGCTCTCGACTCAATGCCCCAAGCGTAATCGGCTCTTAGGAACATGCCAAATACAAGTGCCCGAACGCCCACTCCGTAGCCGGCAACCATCGGATCACGGAAATAATTCACCTTCATCGTTACAATGGGTGGTTTGCCGTCGGGGCCTTCCGTCAAGTAAACGATGTTGATGGGGTTGGAACTACTGAAAGGGTTGACGCCCTCCCAAGCGGTGCCCACATCGAAGAATCCAACCACCTGAAAATTGCGCCAAAAATTACCGATCACGGGTTTGTGGGAAAAATATTTGAAAATGGGAATCCGGCATTCACTGTTGATAAGCAGGTAGGAATTGCCATTTCGAATGTTCTGTTTGAACCCGCGCAAGTTGACGGCAGGTGCTTGGTAGGCAAAACCATCGTCGTCGGGTAGCCGTATGTTGTTGTTAAATTTTGGCAGGATCCAATTGTCTACGCCTCCCAAGACATACAACATTCTTTCTGCACCAAAAGTGGTAGCGCCGGCCATTCGCACGGCCAATTGGGTATGCTTGTCAAGCATCTGGTAATGTCGGGCATCCAGCCCCATGACCGTCATGATTCCTTTGTTGACAGTTAATTCCAGTTTGGGTTGGGTGTTAAAATTAAACCGTTGTACGAGGTCGGTGTATATTTTTGCGCGAGTGCCCGTTTTCAAATTTATGTCAATATTGACGGTATTGTCAAAAACCACGGCCAGTCGAACAGATGCTCTTTGTTCGGCGCGGTCGGGCCTTTCAAGCGTATATGGATCGGAACTCAGGGCCCTGATTTTGTCTTCCCGGAGTCCAAAAGTGCCTCGAATACTGGTGAATACGTCTAGTGGATAGCGGAGTTCGTATTGCCCCAACAGGGATGCCGTACGCTCTTGGTACTCCGGTGGCAAATTGGGCGGGTAGGGAGTAGTGCGCGCTACATTGTTGACCCACGTGCGTCGATACAGTACATAGCGTTTGTCGATACGTTTTTTTTTGTTCTCGAGCCAGCAGTAGTATTCAGCGCCGTTGAAGGTAACGGGTAAGCGGAAGCCGGCTTCTATCACATAATTTTCCAAAAGATCCTTAAAATTTGCCCTCAGGAGCACCCCCGGCGGTGGAATACTCAGGGGTCGATCTTTTCCTTCGTACAATTCTAGTCCGTCAAAAAGTGGACGATTGTCTAAGGTGGTTGAAACATAATCGGTCCGAAAGCGTAGGCGGTAGGGGATAATTTTGAAGGGGTAAAATGGGGTTATTGGGTTGTTTGTTGCCAGGGGAAGCAATGGTTTTGAAGCATGCTCGGCTCTGTGTTGGATCACGGGCATTGAATCAAATACAATCAGCGTTGGCTCGGGTGTGTCATCCGGCTCGGGCTCCGGGTGTTGTGTTACGGGTTCAGCGCCATAAACAGGC
>JBIPOY010000171.1:0-6714 GCA_044378705.1 Saprospiraceae bacterium | reverse complement strand
CAGCGTCTGAGACAAAAAAGTGGCAATTGTTGCCAATCGAAGCTAGCTTTTGCAGGTTGCAGCAGCGCGCTACAGCCAAAAAACAAGCGAAGCAGCCCGGAAAATGGGCCTTTTTGGACCAAACAGCCTATTACCCAACCAGTTACAAATGAAAATATTTTTTTCGGAGCAAGCCCCAAAAACCAAAGCCCTAGCCCCCGCGGCTAACGGCTAACGACGTACAGCCCGGAAGCCGAGGTTGATGTTCCTGACGGAGTCCGAAAGGCCAGCAAAGAAGCGGTCCGAGACCTGCATGTGGAGGGTGACGGAGTTCCAAGAGCCACCGCGCCAGCCGGCGCCGACGGCATCCGTGCCGGGCCAAGTAGCGGCGTTGGCGTCACCGCTGCTGTCTAGTACACCATCTCCATGCGTACCCGTATACGCACGACCCGTCACATTTGCCATCGTAACCGGACGCTCCCACACATTGCCGCTGAGTTCCATGATGCCCCAGTAGGACGCCCCGGCACTCACACGACCACTCGTCCCATTCGAAAATATCCCCACTCGAACAGGACCATTGTTACCAGAAACTTTTGTAGTGCTGTACATCGCATTGCCCGTGGTGCTGTAGTTCGTCGCAATGCCTTCACTGGCAGTAGCTGCGTTGCTCAGCGTGTACGCACTGCTTGCAACGTCCGCCGTGCCCCAGGCGTATTCATCAGTCACCGCAGCCAGTGGACCTCGGCAGGCCTTTTCAAATTCCAATTCCGTCATCGGACGAAGACCGGACCAATCCGCGTACGCAGCACAGTCTGCCCAACTCAGGAAGTTGCAAGCCACATTCGGATTGGTGGTCACATAGCTGCCCGCTGTACTCCCCGTGATCGCATAACGAGTGACGAGTGGATCAAGCGTGTGCTTCCGCGCAGTCGCCTTCGTTTGGGTCAGCGTGTTCAAAAAATCCACGTACTGCTGCTGGGTAACTTCGTATTTCATGCAGTAAAAGGCCGCGAAGCCATTTGGCCACGAATCGTTGGAAGGGGCGGTTTGCCCCGTGGGGTAGCCACCGGCCTCGCCACCCAAGGTGCCACTGCCCGAGGGCGCCGTTGTCGCAGTAGGCGTATTGATGGTCGTGGAGACAAAGGCATCAGTCGTCCCTCCCCCTCCCCCGCCGCCGACGTTGAAGGCGCCCTGCTGTACCCGCACCATCTCGATGGCGAATACTTTTACCTCTACATTCGTGCCAATGGAAATACCGTCGGCGCCGTAGTCCCAGCGCAACTTCAGGCCCGTGCTCGTGAACGTGCCCGATCCCGCGCTGCTCCGGTACACAAAGGCGCCGATGCCGGGGTTGGTCGTCGCATTAAAGGCCGTGTTATCGTCCACCAGCCCTACCGTGATGTCGGCAGCTGTGCCCGTGCCGGCTACGTGGTCCGTGTTGTGCAAATTGGCGGGCAGCCACTCGCCGCCACTGACGCGGTATTTGACGAATACCCAAGCCGCGTCCCAGTTGGAGGCGCCACTGCTCAGCCGCCAGGAATTCTCCCAACTCAGATTAAACGTGACAAAGTCGTAACTGTCGGCAGTGCTTCCAGTGCTGAGGACTGGGCTACTCACCGTGATGTTGTTGGCGAGCATGGGCCGGCAAAAGGCAGCCAGCAGTACTGATAGGAATGCTAGCCTTCGGACGATTCGAAAGAATAAGGTATTGAACCTACTGCGTGATAAGGAAGAATTCATGAGATAAGTATTTTGAAAAATTAATAACTAATTACTGTGACAAAACTACTTTAGTCCCCCACGACCCTCCACCAGTACCTTGGAGAGAATCGTCAATAAGAAAGAGAAAACAGGAATTTGAGTAGAAAATCGTCCGTAAAACACGAAAGGCAGCCGATGTGGCTGCCTTTCAAAGCGTATGTTTGTTTGCTGTGTAGTCGAATCTTGTACGCTATGGATTGGGGAAATAGGTCGCGATGGCCTTTCCGAAGCGTCTGGTGTACTGCTGAGAAAAATACTTTTGATCCCGCATTCCAACCGCATCGACAACCGCTTTCACCGTTTCAAATTGTCCACCTTCCAAATAAAAGCGGGCCAGTTGCAAGCGAGCCTCCTGGACGTATTGATTGGGCGTCATCCCGGTGAGCAACTTAATTTGTTGATAAAATGTGGTGCGGTTGAGCATCATGGTTTGAGCCAGCTTGTCCACGGAAAAATCAGCATCAGACAACCCTAAAAAAACGGCTCTTTCCAAGTTAACAACCCAGGCAATGTCCGCGTTACTGAGGTTACTGGGTAGATCTGGGCGTCCAGATTGTCGAATTTCAGACGCATATTTCTCCCTGGTCCTCTTGCGGAACAGCAGTGTCTGAACGACTTGTAGCAGCACCTCCGACTCAATAGGTTTGGTCAAATAATCATCTACCCCAAGCCGCATGGCATCCAATTTAATCTCAGGGCCACTTCGAGCCGTCAGAAAAACAACGGGTATTGAAGCAAATGCGGCGGAGCTTTTAAGTTGCGCGACAAACTGAAGTCCGTCCATGGTAGGCATCATGATATCACAGAGAATAAGATCAGGCAACGGATTTTGCGCCATGTATGATATTGCTTCTGCCCCATTGAATACGCCAAAGACATCATACAACTGCTGTAAAGCTATTTTCAGCATATACTGAAAATCAGGATGATCTTCCACCAACAATATTCTTTGTTTGAGGAAGTGTTTTGTCGTGTTGCTGGCCTCTGGCAATTCAGGCACTTGGCGGTACTGGTCAGGAGCACCCGTTATTGGCTGCACCGGGCTGTCCAAAGGTGGCGCACTGGGAAATTCTACATAAAAGACACTGCCGGATGCGTCACTTTCCACCCAAATTTGACCGTCCATTAATTCTGTCAATTCTTTGGCAAGTGCCAGACCAATACCGAAACCTCCTTCCGCTGAAGCTCCGGGTAATTGTGTTTGATAATAGCGCTCGAATATATGGGGTAAATCCAATGGATGCACGCCCTTCCCGGTATCTCTTACTGAAACCGCAACTTTTTGTGCCTTATTTTCTACACAAACGGTGATGCGGCCGTTTTTGTCTGTAAATTTTACGGCATTGGAGAGTAAGTTTCCGATGACGATGCCAATATAATCTTTGTCAACTTTTATATAATTAAAATCTTTACTATTATAAATATACGTGATTTTTATATCCTTGTTTTGAGCGACGATTTTGTAATCTTCCACCAAGGGCCGGACTATTTCATCTGCCCTTAAATGAACGATGTTTATTTGATTGCTTACCTTTTCTGCTTTCGAAAAGTATAGAATTTGATTGACCATTTTAAGCAGGTACTGCGTGTTTCGATTGGCCACGGACAGTAGCTCCTTGTGTTGGACTTCGGAATATTTTCCGGTTTGAATATTATTGACCACGCCCAATATTAAGGCAATGGGCGTTCTAAGTTCGTGGGTAACATTGGCAAAAAAACGCGATTTTTCTTCCGCCATTTTCGATATCTGTTCCGACTGCTGCTCAATGAGTCGTTTTGCATGGGAGATACTCTTGGTTCTATTGACCACTGCTGTTTCCAACTCCAACTGTCGCATCCGAAAACGCCTCACACGATAATGAAATAGTGCCGTGAGTACTGCTACCAAAAAAAGTATCGAAAAGGCCAAAAACCATACCCTAAGATAAATGGGGGAGGGCGCGTCTATTTGAATACGACATTCACGGGGTAAAAAACCATTCGTACTTCGCGCGCGCACCACAAGGGTATATTTTCCAAAAGGCAACCCCGCCAACTGGATTTCAGATGATTTTGAACTCAACCAATTGTCAAATAAACCCTCTATTCTATAACTGTATTCAATTCTTTTCGACTCCGAATAATCCGACACTGCAAAATCAAGTTTGAGATACCTGTCATTCGGATTTATGGTGATCAAACCATCTTGGTAGTAGGTGGCCAGTATCTGTTCCTCTTTTTGCGTTTCGGATGAAAAAAGCCCCGCTTTTATCAGAAAAACAGACGCGTTGGACGAAACATCAAATTCTTTACAAAAATCACGCGGGTGAAACATGGTGACACCATTCAAACTACCGAAAAATATCGTCCCGTCGGCAGCCTTACAATGTGAAATTCTATTGAACTCTTGGTGGGTGATGCCATCGCGGGTCGTGTAATAACGAACCTTTTCTGTTGCCACCTGAAACTGTCCTATTCCTCCATTACAACTAAACCATAAAAAACCATAATCATCCCTGTAAACAGCATATAAATTATCATTTAACAAGGCATCTCGGCTAGAATACCACCTGGTTGACCAAAAATCTGGATTCCAATGGATCAATCCATTCGTGGATGCAATCCAGAAACCACCTATTCCATCTTCACAAAGGCTCCTTAAATCGTCGCAAGGAAGAAAAAAACGGCCTTTCCCATTTTTCCGATACCAAGCAACGACACCCTCCTCATAATTGACTTCAAACAAACCAAAATTGGTGACAAGCAGGATTGACTTATCGCCTTCTTTTTCATAAAATTGATATACGTCAGCATGCTGCAGTACATCGAACCCGTTGTACTGAACGTCTTGGCGAATCTCCCCACTGATCTTGTCATAGTACAAAATTTTTAGGTTATTACCAAGCCAAACACGATCCTTTCGAGGTAGAATGGACCAAATGATACCCGTCTCTGCAAATTTCGGCGTGTATATTGGTCTGCTTTCATGGGTCTTCAAATCAACCCGAAACAAGCCTGATAAAGCAAGTAACAACGTTCCGTCTTGATCCTCTGCCAATGCATAGTTCCCAGCTCTATCATTCAATATTTGCTGGGCTTTGTTTGTAGCCTTGTCATAGGAAAACAAATCCGCTCCTGCATTGATGTAAAATTTTCCATTGCTGTGTTCAATAATACCCCGACAGGGTCTTTCGGGAATATTGGACAGTACCTTCGGGTCCTTCCAAATTATTTTTCGAAATTTGGAAGGCGAAACCGATACCTTGAAGAGCCCGCCTATTGTTGCAACCCACGCTTGATGGTTTTTGTCTATTAAAATCTGAAAAGCAACTTTTGGCTTTACCAGCCCCTGGTATTGTAAAAAATGATAAATCAACCCTTTGGATGGATGCCATAACATCAGCCCACCCCGATTAATCATCCATATTATCTCTTTTTCAGTATCTATGCCAATGCCATTCACTTTCCACGATTCGTCAGGAATATACCCCTTCACAACCGTGTCAATACGCTTGTATTCGGCAGTTTTAAAGGGTTCAAGTCTGGCAAAACTGCTGTGGCCAACGCTCCAAATAGCACCGTCTCGCGCCGGTAATGAAACGTGCGTAATATCGGGGGATACAAAACGACAGGACAAACCCGTGTAATCTACCGCCGTAAAAACAGGGACTATACCAATGGAATCTTGGGGGCTTATCCATATAAATTTAGCATTGTTTACGCTGTTGCAGAACAAAAACTTCTTACTGTCACAGGCGTAAATCAACTTTGATTCACCTTTGGAGTTTATTTGCCACAAACCTCCAGCTTCATCACAGATCAACAAGGATTGGTCAGGGCCCAAGGCTAGATCAAAAACCGGTCCCTTTACCCCATCAAAGGGCTGAGGTAAGCCCTCCTTCACCGCATTGGTGTAAATATTAATAAATTTATATTGTACCTCAAAAAGCCCTTGTATTCGAATCCAAAGGTTGCCCTGCATGTCTTCAAAACAAATCCGCGTACTACAGGATTGGCTGGTAGAGGGTAGGTTTAGTATGGTATTAAAATTAACACCATCGAAAAAAACAAGCCCTCTTTCATCTATAAGCCATATAGATCCTCGACTATCCTCAAATGACTGAAAAACATGGTTGTTGGGTAAACCCGTATCGGTATCGTAGAGAACAACATCAATGTTAGGCTCAGATTGCGCAAACAGTGGGCAACTTGCTGATACCATCCCTACCAAAAGCAAAACACGGGAAATGTTTGCCAAAAAAAAGGAGATTCTTTGCTTGAGCCTCTCGAACATTCGTGTATGTCGTGGCTTCGTGTAACATAGGCCAACCAGTACAAAAGTACCACCGAATTTTCTGGTTTTTACGCGGAACTACCCATTTTATCAAACAACAACATGGGTTTCAGACGCGTGGCGACACAACACATTGCGGTAACTAGCAAAAAAACGTCCATTCATCTGAAAATCAGGAGCTTTTCACCGCCTGTTGTACAGAGAACCTTGAGAAAGTCTCCGTACAACAGGCGGGATAATTGGCGAAGTGAACTACTTTTGCAACAACAAGCAGCACACTGCTGTTTATCTCTTACAACAGCGTTTCTTTGACGCTTGGCAAACCATGAAGAATTGACAAGCCCATGTTCATCGAAGTTTTTAAAAGTAAAATACACCGGGTAAAAGTTACGCAGGCCGACCTGAATTACATCGGCAGTATTACGATTGACGAAGACCTACTCGAGGCCGCCAATATTTTGGAAGGAGAGAAAGTTCAAATCGTAAACAACAACAACGGCGAGCGCTTTGAAACCTATACGATCCGCGGAGAACGCGGCAGTGGGGTTATTTGCCTCAATGGCGCTGCTGCTAGGCGCGTTCAAGTGGGTGACATCGTCATCATTATCTCTTATGCATACCTGACGCCGGAAGAAGCCAAAACTTTCCAGCCCATTGCTGTCTTTCCCGATGACAACAACCGTTTGGTGAAGGGAGAA
>JBIPOY010000170.1:0-6767 GCA_044378705.1 Saprospiraceae bacterium | reverse complement strand
TACCCCATGGCGGGCATCTACCAGCGCGGCGGCGGTGATCCAAAAACTTGGATTCGTAAGCGCCGATGTAGAAATCGTGGATTACAGCAACAACCGATACAATTTCACGGCAAACGCACCCAGTCAACAAAATGAGCTAGAAGAACGTGCCGTCAATGGTGACATTCAACGAACCTATCGACAAGCCTTGAACCTGCGTTTTGGGGCGGAGTGGGTGCTCCACCAATTTCGCTTGCGCGGTGGCCTGAATTTGCTCGGTAAACCCCAAGAGGGCGACAGCGGTTTCAACACCGCATTCACGGCCGGTGCCGGTGTGCGCAACAAATCGTTTTACCTCGACTTGGGTTGGCGGCATTACACAGGAAAGGGCTCTGTTTTGCCCTACGCAAACGCCCCAATAGCCTCCACGGACAATATCACGAACGATATTCTACTGACATTGGGTTTCAAATTTTAAGCGATGGAACCGCACTGAAGGGGATTGACGCAGGTGACCGGAACCTACTTTTCACCTGAACAAAGCGTGAACAATGCAAAGGGCGGATGGTTGGATGCCGGCAATGCTGAAAACAGCAAAACGATCCGCCCTTTTTCTTCGTTATTCCTTGGCAACCATCAAGATTTGTGTCAGCGCCGAATGGCGATTGACTGCTATAATCCGGCACTCCAAAAGACACGCAAAGCGATGTGTAAAAACACTTCGTGAAAAACATACCTTTGCGCGCAATCTACTGGATACCATGGCTACCACCGAACAACTACTGCTAGAAACCGAACAACATATCAAAGACTTTTTTGCAGCACATCTTGCTCCAAGCTATGTCTTCCACGACCCTGATCACACGGCTCAAACAGTGGCAGCGGCCAAAGTAATTGGAGAGGGTTTTCGTTTGGAAGACCGGGATATGCTGGTGCTCTTATTGGCCACTTGGTTCCACGATACCGGCTATGTAGAAGGTTCGAATGACCACGAAGAACGCAGTTGTGCCAACGCAGAATCCTTTTTGAGGGAAAAAGTATCGCGTACAGAGATGGCCAGTGTGTTGTCGTGTATCCGCGCCACCAAAGTCCCCCAACTGCCCACCACCCTGTTGGAGCAAATTATTTGCGATGCCGACCTCAGCCATTTGGGGATGGATACCTACTGGGATCGAAACGGGCGCTTGCGTCAGGAATTTGTACTCACCCGGAGCAGTGTACTCAGTGACCAAGAATGGGTAGATTTCGAGCTTAATTTTATGCTCACCCATGAATACCACACGGTAGTCGCACAGGAGTTGTTCAACAAACGAAAAGCAAAGCACATTCAACTGTTGCTCAAGCAAAAGCGCCGACTGAACCCCCATGAAGCGCCAAAAGTGGATGAAATTTCAATATTAGACGAAAAAGAAAAAAACGGCAACATCTCGAAATCTCTCCGCGACAGCGAAAACGACTTGAAAATGGCCCGGTTTGGACGCGGTGTTGAAACGATGTATCGCACTACCTACCGTACCCACACCAACCTAAGTTCAATGGCAGACAGCAAAGCAAACATCATGCTTTCTGTGAATGCTATTGTTATTTCTATTCTTGTTTCCAATCTTCTGCCAAAATTAATAGAAGGATTTTCTATTAAGCTCTTGATTCCTGTTGTTTTGCTCACCGCCTCTTGTTTGGGGTCCATGGTGTTTGCCACCCTTTCCACAAGACCGAAGGTGACGGAGGGAAAAGTAACGAGAGAGGCCATCAAGCAGCGAAAAGCAAACCTGCTGTTCTTCGGTAATTTTTACAACATGACCCTCGACGAATTTCAGTGGGGGGTGAACGAAATGCTATCAGACCCTGAATTTTTGTACAGTTCCATGAGTCGAGACCTCTATTTTCTGGGCATTGTACTGGCAAAAAAGTACCAATATCTCATCATCTGTTACAATATCTTTATGTACGGATTGATCATATCAATGCTTGCGTTTGGGGTTTCTTTTGCCTTTTAATAATGATTGCAAACACACGACATTCCCTATACCACTTTGTGTTGACTATTCTTTAATCCAACACCTCTTTTTAGCCATTTTTTTGAACTACGGAATATTTTATCAATATGAATCTCGTCATAATCCCTACCTACAACGAGTTGGAGAATGTGGAGGCCATCATTCGGGCTGTTTTCGCCTTGCGTGAGCCTTTTCACGTGCTCATCGTGGATGATGGCTCTCCCGATGGCACGGGAGACGTGGTGCGAAAGTTGCAGGAGGGTCCGTTTTCAGGTCGGCTCCATCTGCTGGAACGACGTGGTAAACTGGGGCTGGGCACTGCTTATATTGCCGGTTTTCGGTGGGGTTTGGCGCGCGATTATGCGTATTTCTTTGAAATGGACGCTGATTTTTCACACAATCCCAATGATTTGCTGCGACTCTTGGCCAAGTGCCGCGACGAGGGTGCCGACGTGGCCGTCGGCTCTCGCTACTGTGGCGGTGGGCACCTAGAAAATTGGCCTGCTGACCGCATTATTCTTTCCCGGGGAGCATCGCTCTACGCCAATATTATTCTTTGGATGCCCGTTTCAGACCCTACTGCGGGTTTTGTTTGCTACAGCCGTACCGTTTTGGAAAACATTGACCTGAGCAGGATCAAATTCATCGGCTACGCCTTCCAGATTGAAATGAAATACACGGCCTACCGCTTGGGGTTTAAAGTAAAAGAAGTCCCCATTACGTTCAAAGACCGCGAGAAAGGTCAATCGAAAATGTCGCTGAAAATTATCCGCGAGGCCATGCTGGGCGTACTACAAATGCGGTTTAGAAAAGTGCGCCGGGCCGGATAAGGAACTTCTTCCGAGTGGTTTTATTCCGTTTTCCGGACTAAACGCGCGTCTAAAAACGTCAAAAAAATATTTTTTCGTAAAGTAACTGGTTAGCGTGGTCGCGTCTGAGACAAAAAAGTGACCATTTTTTGCCAGACGAAGCGGATTTTTGTAGGCCGTAGCAGCGCTACGGTCAAAAAAATCTGCGCAGTATGGCGGAAAATGGGCCTTTTTGGGCTAGACAGCGTGCCACCTAACCAGTTACTTCGTAAAATAGGTGAGCCTGCCCGTCGTATCATGTTAGAAGCACCGATGCTTTTTACAGTACCGTAGGGGCAGGCTCACTTGGCTTATAGGACAAAGACTGGTTTATTCTGCTATCACCGATTCAGCGGTGTGGAGCGGCAGACCCCAAGCATCTGCAACGCCTTTATACACCACTTTCCCCTTCACCACATTCAGACCAAGTTTGAGCTCTAGGTTGTCTTCACAAGCTTTTTGCCAACCTTTTGCTGCCAACTGCTGGGCATAGGGTAAGGTGGCATTGGTAAGCGCCAAAGTAGACGTGAACGGCACCGCGCCGGGCATATTGGCCACACAATAGTGCACCACATCATCAATGATAAAAGTAGGATCTGCGTGGGTGGTCGGGCGGGTGGTTTCCATACATCCACCTTGGTCAACGGCTACGTCCACCACGACCGTTCCGGGACGCATCAGTTTGAGCATTTCTCGGGTGATGAGGTTGGGCGCTTTGGCGCCGGGCAGCAACACCGCGCCAACAATCAAGTCGTGCGTCTGAATGAGACGGCGGATGTTGTACTCGTTGGAATATTCTGTGACCACATTGGCCGGCATCACGTCACTGAGGTAACGCATCCGGGCGAGGTTGACATCGAGGATGGTCACCATGGCGCCCAGGCCGGCCGCCATTTTGGCCGCTTGGGTACCCACGATACCACCACCAAGCACCAAGACTTTCCCCGGAGGCACCCCCGGGACACCCCCGAGCAAGATACCGCGGCCCTTTAAAGGTTTTTCCAAGAATTTAGCGCCCTGCTGAATGGCCATACGCCCTGCTACTTCAGACATTGGAATAAGCAGCGGGAGTTGGCGATCTTTGGTTTCCACCGTTTCATAGGCGAGGCAAATGGCCCCGCTGGCAATCATCGCATGCGTGAGTTCTTCACTGGAAGCAAAGTGGAAATACGTAAAAATGAGTTGATTGGCACGGCACCGAGGGTATTCTTCAGCAATGGGCTCCTTTACCTTCATAATCATATCGCCTTTGGCCCACACCTCATCGGCAGTGGCCAAAATGGTGGCGCCTGCACCCACATATTCCTGATCTTCAAAGCCACTGCCTACACCGGCAGTACTCTGAACAAAAACTGAATGACCACGGCGGGTCAGTTCCATCGCGCCTGCTGGCGTAAGCGCAACGCGATTTTCATTACTTTTAATCTCTTTTGGTACACCGATGATCATGTGATATCGACTTTATATGGTTAGAAAAATGGGCCGCCGTATGCAACTTTTTACAACTGAATACAGCTCTCAGTAGTGCTTTAGGTAGGGCAAAGGTAGGAAAACACTTTGGCTGAAAATCACAGAGATTAAACCGAAAAAAGAAATGACTACGACTGTATGACGTTCAGGTGCAGCGCAACCAGATCACTTACCTCTACCAAGTCTGCATCCACCTGATCTGTAAACACCAGGGCATCGGCTAGCGTCTCCCCCTTGATGTAATCGCCGTGCAGAGCCACTACCTGCTGCATCAGTTGATGCGTTTCCAAGGTAATCACCACCCGGTCTGTCACCTGAAAATCTTTGTCTTTGCGTATCTTCTGAATCACACTCACCAAATCACGTGCAACGCCTTCGGCCACCAATACGTCAGACAAAACAACATCCAATGCGACGGTGAGACTTCCTTCGGAGGCTACTTTCCAACCCGGAAGGTCTTCCGTACTGACGACCATATCTTCGGGTGTAAGGGTATAGTCGTTGCCATTGATGGTCACGTTTAGCGTACCGGATTGTTCGATTGCGCTGATCTGCTCGTTGGTGAGCCCCGCAATAATGGCCGCAGCGTCTTTCATGTCTTTGCCCAGCTTACCACCAAGGGTTTTAAAATTCGCCTTTGCACCTTTCTTCAGCAGTCCGCTGGCATCGGTGATGTATTCCAGTTCCTTGACGTTTATTTCACTCAATATCAAATCTTTTACGCCATCCACTTCGGTGATAAAGGCCTCGTCGAGCACCGGCAAGAGTACTTTTTGCAGCGGTTGGCGCACGCGGATTTTTTCTTTTTTTCGGATACTGAAGGCAAGGGAGCAGATACGCTGTGCGTAGTCCATCCGTTTTTCCAGCGACCGATCAATTTTGGAAGGATCCGGCTGTACTAGATCACCCAAGTGAATGGATTCGTGGCGCAAGGGGGTATGATTGGCTTTGGCACTTGCGCGAATAGGATCTGTCATATTGCGGTACATCCAGTCGGAGAAAAAGGGTGCAAGTGAGCACATCAGTTGGTTGGTCACCAACAGACATTCCCAGAGTGTTTGGTAGGCAGCCTCCTTGTCTTCATTCAATTCTCCTTTCCAAAAGCGCCTTCTGGAGAGCCTGACATACCAATTGGAGAGGTGCTCATCCACAAACGTCTCAATGGCACGGGCAGCGCGGGTGGGTTCATACTGATCCATTTCGATGCGGTACTCGGCGACGAGCGAGTACAGTTGAGAGATGATCCAGCGGTCGAGTTCGCTTCTATTGGCATAGGGCATCACGTTTTGCTCGTCTGCTTTCCAGCCATCGAGGTTGGCATAGAGGGCGAAAAAATTGTATGTATTGTACAGTGTCCCGAAAAGCTTGTTGCGGGTTTCGAGGATACCATCGGTACTGAATTTCAGATTATCCCACGGAGACGCATTGGCCAGCATATACCACCGGGTGGCATCAGCACCATACGCCGCAATGGTTTCGAAAGGATCCACCACATTGCCCTTGGATTTTGACATTTTATTGCCTTCCTTGTCGAGGACGAGACCATTGGAAACTACATTTTTAAATGCCACAGCATCGAAGCACATCACGGCAATGGCATGCAGCGTATAGAACCAACCCCGCGTTTGGTCAACACCTTCTGCGATGAAATCGGCCGGGAAATTACGCTGGAAAGCTTCCTGGTTTTCGAATGGATAGTGCCACTGGGCATACGGCATAGCGCCGGAATCAAACCATACGTCTATGAGGTCTAGTTCGCGGTGCATGGGCTTACCGGAAGGGGAAACAAGCACAATATCGTCAATATACGGGCGGTGCAGGTCAAATACGCTCTTGGTTTCTGCCGCGAGCCGGTAGGGGTTTTCTGTCATCATCCCTGCCGCTACAGCCTGATCCACCAGTGTACTTAAATCCGCCACACTGCCCACACAGACTTCCTCTTCTCCATCCTCCGTTCGCCAGATTGGCAGGGGAACTCCCCAGTAACGGGATCGGGAGAGATTCCAATCCTGAAGATTTTCGAGCCACTGTCCAAATCGCCCGGTTCCGGTACTTTCAGGCTGCCAATGGATGGTTTTATTCAGTTCCACCATACGTTCTTTGGCCGCGGAAGCCCGCACAAACCATGAGTCTAGGGGATAATAGAGCACCGGCTTGTCTGTGCGCCAGCAGTGCGGATAGTTGTGCGCATATTTCTCAATTTTGAAGGCTTTGTTGTCTTCTTTGAGGCGCAGCGAAAGGAGTAGGTCGGTTGATTTGAATTCTTTTTGAGAAGAGACTTCTTTGGGGTAGTACTCGGCCTTGACGTATCGTCCGCCGAATTCCTCCCCCAGTTCGGAGACAAATTTTCCCTGCCGATCCACCAATGGGAAAGGAAGATCCGGATTTTTTTCGTTGGGGATACCGATCATCGGGATACCTGCCTCGCGGGCCACCCGCATGTCATCCGCCCCAAAATACGGCGCTGTATGTA
>JBIPOY010000169.1:0-6771 GCA_044378705.1 Saprospiraceae bacterium | reverse complement strand
CTAGATCCTTCTCCCTTTTTATTCCCGCTGGGCGGCCTGCTTGCCACTTGGTACCCGTAACGCGGGAATAAAAGGGCTCAGGATGACAGCGTTTTTTTTGGCCGGGCCGCCTGCTTGTCGCTTGGTATCCGTAACGGGAATAAAAGGGCTCAGGATGACAGTATTTTTTTATCCCTCCCCGCTTCTTAGATCAATAATTGCTGAAATAGAGCCTTGGGACACTGTTTTGGCCTGGATAATCACTAGATTTCCTGTACATTTGTGGACTAACTAAGATTATATATCATGACAATCGAACGGACAGCAGACGCAATAATCGTAAAACTGCCAACGAATATTAATATTGAGGAGATTCAAAGGTTTTTGGACTACCTGCGTTTTAAAGAACTTGTTGCCAAGAGTAAGGCGACCCAAGAAGATGTAGACAACCTCGCCACAGAAGTCAATAAGAGTTGGTGGGAGAAAAACAAACATCGCTTTCTGTCTGGAGAATGAAAGTCGTTGTGGATAGTAATGTCGTGTTTAGTGCCATGCTTAATCCTGAAAGTAGCATTGGTGACATCATCTTGAATTCTCAGGATACTTTCTCGTTTTACGCTTGCGAATATACCTAAGGGAAGAAATTAATGACCATAAAGAAAAAATACTCAAGTTAACGGGATACCATGAGCGCGAATACGGTGAAGTGGAGTTTTTAGTTTTCAAACATGTTGATTTCTTTTCAGAAAAAACGATTCCTTTTGAGTTTTGGCAAAAAGCCGCTGACCTCGTGAGGGACATAGATATGGACGACATAGCTTTCGTTGCCCTAAGCCTTTTCCTTGATATCAAACTTTGGACAGGAGATAAACAACTGATTGGTGGTTTGACCAAAAAAGGTTTCAAAAACATCATCACAACTCACGAGATGTTGCAACTAAGGCGGTGAGCCTTCCACATACGAAATAAAAAAGGCTCAGGATGACAGCGTTTTTTTGGGCGGGCCGCCGCCTGCTTGTTGCTTGGTCCCATAACGGAAAAAAAAGGCTCAGGATGACAGTATTTTTTTGGGCTACATAACAAAAAAGCACGTACACTACACCAAGCAGCGTGCAAATAGAAAATACAACCTGTAACATAGCCGCAAAAGGCGAACGGCCTGATCCGGTCATAACACGAACCACCCATGCAACACCCCTCCTCTTTTATTGATGCTGGCGCCCAAATTGGCGAAAACACCCGCATCTGGCATTTTTGCCATGTCTCCCCAGAGGCCATCATTGGCAACAATTGTATCCTTGGTCAAAACGTATTTGTCGCCAATGGTGTCACGCTCGGCCACGGCGTGAAGGTGCAAAACAACGTATCCTTGTACACGGGGGTCACCTGTGAGGACGATGTGTTTTTAGGTCCGAGCATGGTGTTCACCAATGTGATCAACCCGCGGAGTTTTGTGGAGCGAAAAAGCGAATTCCGGCAGACACTGGTCAAAAAAGGCGCCAGTGTCGGCGCCAATGCCACCGTGCTGTGTGGCGTCACCCTGGGCCGGTACTGCCTGATTGGCGCGGGCGCAGTGGTGACAAAAAATGTCGGCGATTTCGCGCTGGTAGCAGGCGTTCCGGCCCAGCAAATTGGCTGGGTGAGCCGACTCGGTCACAGACTGGTGTTCCACAACGGGGAAGCCTCTTGCGCTGAATCCGGTGATCAATACCGTTTGTCCGATGGCTGCGTTGAAATGATGTAGGGCTTGCGGCGCCACGGGATGTTGTCACCTTGTCCCATCTGGCAAGTCAACAACCTGTGTATGAAAACAATGCCTTACTTTACAGCGAAATTTTATCGGCTCATGGCAGCCACAACTCGGCCTACAAAGGTCGTTATCACATGAAAAAAGCACTTATTACCGGCATTACTGGCCAAGATGGCGCCTATCTTGCCGAATTACTCCTCAAGAAAGGCTACGAAGTCCACGGCATCAAACGCCGGTCGTCCCTGTTCAACACCGAGCGCATCAACCATTTGTACCAGGATCCACACGTAGATCACCAGAATTTTTTCTTGCACTATGGTGACCTCACGGATGCCAGTAACCTGATACGGATTGTGCAGGAGGTGCAGCCCGATGAGGTGTACAACCTTGGCGCCCAAAGCCACGTACAGGTAAGTTTTGAGACACCTGAGTACACCGCCAATGCCGATGGGTTGGGTGTTTTGCGCATCCTAGAGGCCATTCGACTGTTGGGGTTGACCGAGAAAACGCGGTTTTATCAGGCATCCACGTCAGAGTTGTTCGGATTGGTGCAGGAAACCCCGCAAACCGAGCGCACCCCTTTTTATCCGAGGTCGCCGTATGGTGTTGCGAAGTTGTATGCGTATTGGATTGTGGTCAATTATCGGGAGGCATACGGCATGTATGCGTGCAATGGCATCTTGTTCAACCATGAAAGTCCGCTGCGGGGAGAGACGTTCATCACGCGGAAAATCACCCGTGCTGCCGCCAAAATATCCATGGGTTTACAAGACAAAGTCTGGCTTGGCAACCTCAACGCGAAACGTGATTGGGGCCATGCCCGTGATTATGTAGAAGCCATGTGGATGATGCTACAACAACCCGTTGCCGAGGATTTTGTTATTGCCACCGGCACCACCACCACGGTACGGGAATTTTGTCGGATGGCATTTCAGGAAGCCGGCATCACCATTGAATTTCAGGGAGAGGAACTGGAAGAAGTTGGAGTAGTGATTGCCTCGGACAACCCGCACGTCGTACCCGGGCAGGTTGTGGTGGGCATTGACACCCGTTATTTCAGGCCTGCCGAGGTAGAATTGTTGGTGGGAGATGCCTCCAAGGCGCTGAAAGAACTGGGCTGGCAGCCAAAATGTTCCTTAAAGGATCTGGTGAAAGAAATGGTAGAATCAGACCTGAGCATCTCGCGCAAGCAAGGGTATTTGCAAGACGGCGGTTTTGAAACAGCGAAAGAATACGAATAGGGCGGATGACCTCAGGGGGTCGGCCAAAGGTCGGCCACTGTCAGGTGTGTCACGTCATTTTCACGTTCAAAGACAACGGAATCATCCTTCAAATGGGCGATATAGCACCCTGTATTGACGTGTGCCACTCCGTCCATATCGGTCAGGGAGCAGCCTTTGAGTTGCGTAATGATGGCCCTCATGGTTCGTCCGTGGGTGGCCACGAGGATATGGCGTTCGGGTCGGGTACGGATCCAGGCGATAAATCGAGCGACGCGTTCGCCCAGTTGTTGGGCGGATTCACCTTCCGGTAAGGCTGCGTCAAAATTTCCGGCTTTCCAATTGGCCAGCAAATCTTGAAAAGCGCGGTGTTGTTCTGGGCTTGGGGAATTGCCTTCGTGGGTACCCCAGGATATTTCGTTGATGTCTGCTGTTTGAAACCAGGGGATATCTTTGTCTAGGAAGTGCCGCACGGTTTGATGGGTACGGCGGAGGCGTGAAGTGACCACCAGGTCAAAATCAACGGATTGATAGGCATCAAAAAAGGCCTTGGCTTGGGCGTGGCCCAGGGCGTTCAGTTCTGTGTCCATACCGCTGCCTTGAACGATATTTTGGCGGTTGAGGTCAGTTTCCCCGTGTCGAATGAAATAGATGGTCATATATTAATTTTGGACGACAGGTAGCTCAAAGTAGCCACGAAAAGCCTTGTCTTCAGCGAATTCGACGTCTGTAAAATCTTGGACGACCTTGTACAAGGTGTCGCGTTCGACGGGTCGTCGCCCCACCCTACGGATCATATCAACCAGTTGTTGGGTATTGAGGGATGGGTTTTGTTCTTCGGCGCCAGCCATGGAGTATATTTTTGTCGTATCGTCGATGGTACCGTCGAGGTCATCTACGCCGAAGGCGAGGGCCAATTGGGCTGTAGTTCGGCCAATCATAGGCCAGTAGGCTTTGATATGGTCGAAATTATCGAGGAATAACCGGCTGATGGCGTAGTTACGGAGGTCTTCCACGGCGGTACTTTCCGCGATATGGCTCATTTGGTTGTCTTGGTTGCGGAATTTGAGGGGTATAAAGGTTTGAAAGCCCCCTGTTTTATCTTGTAATTGGCGCAACTGATCGAGGTGGTCGATGCGGTGTTCCCAGCGTTCGATGTGGCCGTAGAGCATGGTTGCATTGGATCGCATACCGAGGTTGTGCCATATTTCGTGTAATTGTAGCCATTGTTCGCCGGTACATTTGTCGGCGGCGATTTGCTCGCGAATTTCCGGGTGAAAAATCTCGGCGCCGCCGCCCGGCAGGCTATCGCATCCTGAATTTTTCACCAGGGCCATTCCCTCCTCGTAACTGACCTTTGCTTTTTTGAAAACGTAGTGGTATTCCACCGGCGTCAGCGCCTTCACGTGGAGTTCAGGGCGGTGTTGTTTGATTTTTCGGAAGAAGTCGAGGTAAAACGCCAGGTCATATTGTGGCAAGACGCCGCCGACAATGTGCACTTCTGTGACTGGTTGTGCATCGTATTTGCGTACGATGTCCATCATTTCATCCATGGTAAAGGCCCAAGAATCAGCGTCACTCCGCTGTTTTATGAGGCGTGAGTACGAGCAGAATTTGCAGTCGTACACGCACAAATTGGTGGGTTCTATGTGGAAATTACGGTTAAAATACGTGTTATCTCCATTTTTTTGTTCCCGGACGGCATTGGCCAGCGTACCCACAAAAGACAGGCTACCTTTTTCGAAAAGGAAGAGCCCTTCTTCGGTTGAGAGCCGCTGACCGTCCATAATTTTTCGGACAATGTGATGGTGATCGGCGCCCAGGTTTGGGTCTTGTAACAGCAATTCTAGCGGTGCTAGGCTCCTCATGGGTACAGCATTTAAAAGAGACAAACCTAAAAAAAGGAATATAGTTCAGGGGAACCTACCGAAATTTGATCAGGCCCATGAGTTTTCTTGCATTTTTCTCATTGGAATACGCGGATTCGAGCACAGCTCGGCGTTCTTCTATCCTACTTTGTTCGAAGGGAGCGTTGATCAGCGCTTCGATGGTTTGTCGGATGGCGGGGGCTGAATTGCGTACAAAGCAAAGTTTAGCGAGTCCCGATCCGTTGACCATGGCGTCGTTGACGATACAGAAACGGCCCCGGAACAGGGCATTGATCAGCTTTAGTTTTACGCCGGCAGACTGAGAAGAGACGAGCAGGTTGATGTGTGCTTTGGAGATAAGATTATTCATTTCTTTTTCGTCGGGGTTTTCGATCAATTGTACGTGATCGAATCGCCGGGCCACTTCACGGAGCCTTTCGGTGGGCTCCAGTCCGGCGATGACGAAGGGGATAGCGAGGTCTTCAGAAAAGACCTCTTCCATGAGCCAAATGGCCGACCGTTCGTTGTCTGGCACGCTCAATTTTCCATGAAACAGGACATATTCACCGCGTCCGAGTTGGCTTTCGATCGTATCATTGGGGTGAAAAGCCGGGATATAGTGCGTATTGGCCTTCATTTCCCGATAATAGGCCTGGTCGTTGGTGGAGATGGTGATAATTTCGTCAGCGTGCAGGACCACATAGGGTTCTGTGCGTTGTAGTTTGATACTTTCGATGAAGTAGTACGCTTTTTCGAAGGGTTCTGTGGCAGGAGTAATTTGGGAAAGAGACTCGTAATATTGCCACTCTACGTTGTGCATACGGACGAGTTTTTGGCGGGCCCGCAGTCGTTTTTTCCACACAAAACCGGCGGTGTGCATCCCTTCAAAGAGGATGGGGTGATCGTCTTTTCGGAGCCTTTTGAGCAGCGCCCTATTCATGCGGGTTTGCATGATAAAGGGCAGCAAACTGAGTTGCCAGATGAGGGAACGGCTTCGTTTGTAGTAGTACACCTCATGGCAGAAAGCGGCAAGTTCGGGCTGGGGCTTGCGGTCACCGTATTGAAAACAATGGAGAATAACCTTTACGCCCTGGGCCTGGAGGGCCTTTATCTGATTAAAAATCACGATTACGCCGCCGTAATTTGCGGGGTAAGGAATATCAAAAGCAACAACGTGTAGGAACATATTGATCAACTTCGTGTGTGCCGCAAAATTAGCGACATATTGTGGGCTTTACGGTGTTTGGAGGTCAATTTGTGGATAAATAAGAAAGAAAAAAAGCCCTCGAAAAAAGCTGAATATTTTATATGATTTTACATGTCGTTATCGTTGAAAAGCCCTTACCTTAGGGAATATTTTTAAACATCTTGACAAGTAACGTAAGTAATAACCAAGAATCATAACCTTCCAACTATTTATTGTTCACCAAACGCAGCATTCATGAACATTACTTTTGAAGAACTTCGCCGAATCAAGCACGCGTTGCCACAAGGGAGTATCGCCCGCATCGCGCAGGAACTGAACATTGAAGAACAAACCGTTCGTAATTATTTTGGTGCGCACCAATACAAGGATGGTGCAGTGGTTGAATTCCACTTGGAGCCCGGTCCTGACGGAGGTATTGTCCACTTGGAAGACACCACGATACTAGAACACGCTCAAAAAATACTCGAAATGAACGTATAAAAACCTTCTAGGTTTTTAAAACACTAAAAATAGAAACAACACAGCTCCCCGTCGGATCATTTCCGACGGGGAGCTGTGTTGATGAACGTATAAAAACCTTCTAGGTTTTTAAAACACCAACAATAGAAACGGCAGCAGTATAAAAGTCTTTTGTAAGTTGGCGATATGCATCCGAATAACCACCGGTACGGTCGTAAATATCCAATCCTTCCCGCCTGAACCGACGTGGATCTCGCTCCAATTGCAACAAGCGTCGCACCACCGGTT
>JBIPOY010000168.1:0-6780 GCA_044378705.1 Saprospiraceae bacterium | reverse complement strand
AATTGAAAGAGAGAAAAGGAAAAGGCGAAGCTATTGACGATGTGCAATACTTACTGACAAAAGAGCAATACCTACAGTCACTCCATGAAAACGTAGGCGACTCCTTACATTCGCTGAATCACAATGCACAGGATCCTCAATATGCCGTGTACCGGGCCGGAAAATACCTTGCACGCCTTTGTGACGCTGCTGACAATCTGGTTACAAAAGACGTTGCCATCGGGATACCGGGATATGCCACGTTGCTCGAAATTGGCGCAAAATCTGTACTAGAGAAAGACATGGAGGCCGGAAAGGATCCGCTTGCCGTACGCAATGCCAACTCTTTCTTCTCACAATATGAGGCGGGTGATTTAAGTGTGGTAAAGTCATTAACGATTGGACTCGGCGCAAAAGCAGCGGCGATCTATAAAAAAAGCAAACAATGAACCATTGGAGAAATTTACTAAGCCACGATGTGCAGGCTTTTAATCAGGAAATCGCAGCCATCCCCCTCGAAGACCGCAACATGTTTAGGTCGGCAGATCTTTCCAATCTTGATTTGGTAACGGCCGATATGAAAGGTTGTGATTTGACCGACGCAAATCTGACGGGCAGCAAGGTATCTGGCTATATGCTCTCCACTTGTCGTCTGGAACGTACGGTGTTGAAAGACATCGTGCTGGACAAAGCATGGTGGGCAGAGGTAATTTCAACCATCCAAAAGATTTGGGAAGGTACCGATCATTGGAATGCATCAAAAATTCCGGATTTTCCGATTGTACTGAGTGGCGCCAATTTTTCGGATGCCCAATTTGCCGGTATAGATTTTAGCGATGTTTCTTTTACCGTTTGTTCTTTTCAGCGCAGTCATTTTATCCGGGCACTCCTGAACAATGCATCTTTTAACGCTTCTGAGATGACGGAGGCTATCTTAAAAAATATCAGGTCGCACAACGTGTCTTTTCAACGCGCAAGTTTGATGAATGGACATTGGCAGGGCGTGGAAATGGCGGACTCAACGCTGTTTGAATCCAAGTTGCAAAACACCGTTTTCCAGCAGGTTCATTTTATCAATGTGTCTTTCAAGGAGGCACAGTGTCAGGGATGCACTTTTGAGCAATGTACTTTTGACCAGTGCCTCTTTTTTGGCACTGATTTATCAAGCGCTACATTTATCGGTTGTAAATTCAATCAATCCAAGCTCGAGCATGCGAAAACCCAAGACTTTACAATAACCCCATAATGGTATGTATCATTCTGAGGTTATTGTCGGCCAATCCGTTCATATTTAGTCTCGGTTGCTTTCCCGCACCATATTTCTTATTTTTTCGTTGAAATCTGTCGCATTTACGAGTTTCTCGAGTGTAATATGGGATCTATAGCGCCAGAAGTGCTTGGGGTTGGCAGGTATGTTGATACGTTCCGCTGCGGGGTTGTCGCTGCGCAGATTTTCGTCCATACCGAGCAGGTCTTGTAGTTGGAAGATGGCCCACATGGCTGGCGAATAAAAATGTTGCGACAGGATGGTATGTACAATCCAAGGTTCGCAGGAGGCGGGTGCTTGTCCCGGGCATTGCAGCATTTCGTTGTAAAATTTTTGTGTCAGGTCGCGGTCTTCGGCCCACCATCCTCGTATCACACTCATGTCATGGGTACCTGGGGTGATAACACTCAGGTAAGGGGCGTCTTTCGGATGGAGAAAAGCGGCGCCGGGCGCTTTTGGCATCCGCTGAATTTCAAGGCTGAGGAGGCCTAAGTTTTGCATCACGCCCGGTACACAGCCGGGCACCAATCCGAGGTCTTCTCCACACACCAACATATTGGTAGATCGTTTGAGTGCCGGCAGTTTTTCCATGGCTTCTTGGGCCCAAAATTCGTCTTGTCTGCGGTAAAAATAATCAATATAGAGGGCTTTTAGGGAAGCTTTGATGTCGTTGGGTAGGTAACGGAAGGAAGAGGTTTTGTCCATGTCGAAGCGAAAAGCGCCTTTCCATTCTTTTCCGTTTTCGGCGGGTGGCCCGAGCAGCACAACATTAGAGATCAAGTCAAACAAACCTTGTTTTCGTTTGTCCGTTTTTTCAGTGGGTGTTTGGGCCTCAAAAAATGCGGCGACTTTGCGCTGGGTGTTAAACTCGGGGAGCAATTCAAAATGGCCATCGGGGAGTTCCTTCAGACAGTGGCTGGTAATCCATTCGGAATCTTCCCTGAAAACCTCCTGTAGTACTTGTTGGGAGATAAATGGTTTGCACAACCGCTCGTAATGAAAGCCAATACTTCGTTCGTAAAATTCTTTTTCCGTAACGGGAATTGCAGGGGAAAAGTACCCCAAAATTCCCTCCACAGCATCGAGCGGAATACTCCAGATACGAAAAAAGCCAAGAATATGGTCAATTCTGAAGGCATCAAAATAAAGGCTCATTTGTTCAAACCGTTGTCGCCACCAAGAGAAATCATCCGCTTTCATGCGGTCCCAATTGTAGGTTGGGAAGCCCCAGTTTTGCCCTTTTGCGGCAAATGGATCGGGGGGTGCGCCAGCTTGCACGCCCATGTTGTAGAGTGCCGGATCAACCCACGCGTCGGCTGAATTGCGATAAATGCCAATGGGTAAATCGCCTTTTAGCGCCAATCCTCGTGAATGGGCGTACTCCACAGCCGCTTTGAGTTGTAGGTGGAGGTGCCATTGCACAAAGAAGTGGAGGGATATCTGATCAAAAAAAGCGCTTTTGGGATCCAACAGTTGCTCTATCTCTGACGGGTTATACTTGGAATGGGTGGGCCACAAGGTAAAGTCAGGCGTAGCATTCGTATCACGCAGCCAGCAGAAAACGGCATAAGGGTCAAGCCAGTGTTTGTTTTCTTTGTAGTAAATTTTCCATGCCTCATCTTGGCTCCATGCTTGTTTTTGCAGCGCGTAAAGTTGTCGCAGCAAATCCCATTTTAGTTGTACAACAGATTCATAGTCAACCGTTTCCAGCGTATTGAGTGTTTCTTTCTTTTTCAGGTAGGGTTTCCAAATATCTACATTTTTATTCCCTGCTACTTGGGGAATATTGATATAAATAGGATGCAGGGCGAAAACGGAAATGGGCGCGTATGGATACGAGTCCATCCACGTATGGGTAGAGGTAGTGTCATTGACGGGTAGAAGTTGGATCATTTTCATACCCACGGCTTGGGCCCAGTCTGCCATCAGGTGGAGATCACTAAATTCGCCCACACCCCAACTTTGTTCCGTACGAAGGCTAAAAACAGGGATTGACACCCCTGCACCCCTCCACGTATTGTGGGGAATCCTGACAAAACCATCGTGTGTAACCCCTGAAACAAGTGGTGGATGACCGGCAGAGCGGATCAGTATTCTATTGCTGCCATCTTCAAATCCGAGGAATCTCCGGTTTTTTGAATCCCAGATTCCATACTTATAGGCAAGAGGATAATGTTCTGCTGACAGATCTAGTCGTATGCTCCACCAGTTGCCATCCCTTTCAAGTATTTTTGGAGTATCGGTTTCCCAATGCCCCAGCACGTTGCCATGTCCGAGGATACAGACCGCCTCGTGGGGCTTCAGGAGCGGTGCTTTTACCCGAAATATAAAATCGCCCGGAGTGGGGGCGGGTTGAGAGATATGGGGTGGTTTGAGATGAAAAGGCTTTGAAAAAAAAACGTTTTCGAGTGCTCCAATCGGATTCCAAACATCAAAAAGCTGGATATAGCGCGGGTCACAGTCAGCAAGGTTGAGTTGTCGTTCAGATTCCCATTCGGTGGTTATAGAGCCATTTACTGCGCAGAAATGATATTGCCAATGCAGTGTTTCGGTCTTCTTGGGATCAACCTCAAAAACGCCTTCCCACAAGTCGTCGTTGAGATACTCAAGCGGCTGCATTGGCTGATGCTGGAGGCTGATGAAAAGAGATTCACCAAATTGGGTGCAGTATCGAAGATAGAAGTGGACTTTCATGAATTGGGTGCTTGAATTGAATATGGGGCAATTACGGGGCAAAAGTAAAAAGTCATTCGTGCCGTGTTACCTTTGGCACAAAGTCATTCTGACAAAATTAATTATTTATAAAAATATGAAGCAAGCCAACTCAACTGCCCCCAAGCAACTATCCTTACTAACCGCCACATTTATTGTCTCCGGCAGTATGATTGGCTCCGGTATCTTCATCGTAAGTGCAGACATGTCTCGGGTTTTGGGCAGCCCCTTTTTACTACTACTGGCTTGGGTTATTACCGGAGTAATGACCCTGATTGCGGCACTTTCGTATGGTGAACTGGCGGGGATGTTTCCCAAATCGGGCGGACAGTACCAGTATTTGAAGGAGTCTTACGGTGAGATGGTGGCTTTTTTATTTGGCTGGGCGATGTTTGCCGTCATACAATGTGGCACCATCGCCGCAGTGGCGGTGGCTTTTGCCAAATTTACCGGCGTCTTGGTGCCGGCGCTCGGTCCTGACAATATTTTGGCAGATCTAGGGTTTGTAAAAATATCTGCGGCTCAATTGTTGGCCATTGCTTCGTTGTTGGTATTGACTTGGCTCAATACCCGTGGGCTACAAACGGGGGCATTTATACAGAATGTGTTGACGGCGATCAAGGCGCTTTCTTTGGGCTTGTTGATCCTGCTTGGGCTGTTTGTATATCGCAATGCGGAGGTAGTGTCCTTAAATTTCGGCAATTTTTTTTCCAACATCCAATCAACGGGGTCCCTCAGTTGGGTAGCCATATCATCGGCTATTGGCGTTGCCATGGTGGGGTCACTTTTTTCCAGTGACGCTTGGAACAATGTGACTTTTATTGCGGGTGAAATTGACAATCCGAAGCGAAACGTGCCCCTGGCATTGGCGTTTGGCGTCTTTGGCGTTACCGTATTGTACTTACTGGCCAACATCAGCTATTTGTGTGTACTTCCTTTTTGGGGCGATGCCGGCAGCACGTCATTGTTGGGCAAAGGTATTCAGTATGCGACCCAAGATCGGGTGGGTACAGCG
The DNA here is from genome assembly GCA_044378705.1 of Saprospiraceae bacterium. GTDB lineage: Bacteria > Bacteroidota > Bacteroidia > Chitinophagales > Saprospiraceae > M3007. Next base: position 1,807 of record JBIPOY010000168.1, on the reverse strand, counting down.
GCATTAACGGCCATGTTGGGCGCCGGGGGTGCCCTGTTGATGGCGGTGATGATCATGATTTCGACGTTTGGGTGCAACAATGGTTTGTTGTTGGCGGGTTCTCGGGTGTACCATTCCATGGCGACAGATGGGTTGTTTTTTGACAAAATGAAAAAGCTAAATGCCAATGGAGTACCGGAATTTGCACTTTGGGTACAATTTGGGTGGTGTGCCGTTCTTTGTCTTTCGGGGCGTTACGGTGATTTGCTGGATTACGTCATGTTTGCTGTCATGTTGTTTTATATGTTGACGGTGGCGGGCATATTCATTCTTCGGAAAAAAAGGCCTGAGCTAGAGCGGCCGTATAAAGCATTTGGGTATCCCCTACTACCGGCATTGTACATTGTGTTGGCGGGACTATTTACCATCAATCTGCTGTTTACAAAGCCCCAATTTACGGTTCCCGGATTGCTCATTGTTGGCATCGGCTTTCCTTTGTATTATTGGGCAAAAGCGCGTCGCAAATAAATCATTGCAAAAAGTCAACTATTTTTGAATTGTTTGGGAAAGTTCCCCTTTAATAGCTACCTTTGCGGTCATTTTTAGTATAAAGTATCATTTTTAGCAAAGAATACGATGGAAATCATTGCATTGCAAGGCCACCGGAAAGACGGCTCCGGAAAAGTTGAGGCAAAAAAAATCCGCCGCACAGGACATATTCCTGCGGTGATGTATAAAAGTGGTGGTGGGGAAGCCTTCCATTTCACACTCGCTGCTACAGAGGTTCGTCCGCTGGTGTTTACACCAAAATTCAAGATGGCGGAAATCACCCTTGATGGAAAAGTTCACAAAGGCATCGTGAAAGACATTCAGTTTCACCCGGTGACGGAAGAGGTTTTACACCTCGACTTTTTGGAGCTTGTTCCTGGCATGAAATTCAAGGCAACGGTCCCCGTTCGCTTTATAGGCTCTTCCAAAGGCGTGAAAGAAGGTGGTAAATTTATTCCACGGATGCGTTCAGTGCATATCCTGACCACTCCTGAGTTTGTAGTGGATGAAGTATCCGCGGATATTTCTACTATGGAACTAGGCTCTACGATACGGGTGAAAGATATTCAATTGCCCAATGGCGTTGAGATCATGAATACGCCTGCCGTTCCGATTGCATCGGTAGAAGTACCGCGTGCTTTGCGCGGAAAATAATCAAGATACTGTTCTCAGTATTTTTGGTGAGGGAGTAGTCTGTACTTTCTTTGCCTTCTTTTACGCGACAAGAGCTATTCCGCATCCGGGGTGGCTCTTGTCGCGTTTCTTAAAAAGAAAGTAACTGCTCTGAGCCGGCGCCCTACTGGCCGCCCAATACCCATTTTATGTCCTATGGTATATTTTTGGACGGTAGCTTTGCTACGGATCCTAAAAAACTACTTTCCCCGCTAAAAAACGGCTGCTTTTTGGCCTCAGACGCAATCACCAAAGTAGTTACAGCAGAAAATATAAGTCTATACCTGCAGGGTATTTGGTTCGGAGAGAGGGTGGTTTTTCAAAAAAAATTCCGAACTTTACACCTCAACAAATTTTGATTGATGCACAAACTGTGGGTACCCTTGGTTGGTTTTCTCTCCCTGACGATCCCGTTGTTGTGGGCTTTCGGTAGCTCCCGGCAAGCAACAACGATAACCGAAGTACGGGCGTCCATTCCTCCAGAAAATTACCCCAAAGATTATTTCAGTTCTCCGGTGTCAGGAGCCATTCACCTGACGGGTACCTGCGGGGAATTGCGTCCCGACCATTTTCATGCAGGCGCCGACATTGATGGTCGGGTTGGCAA
>JBIPOY010000167.1:0-6853 GCA_044378705.1 Saprospiraceae bacterium | reverse complement strand
GTCTAGGGTAGCGCGTACAGCATCCGATGCGATCAGCAACATCTTAACCTCTCTTTTGCTCAAGGCAGAAACAGGGGGTGTATTAGCGCTCATCATTACCAACACAGGTTTGCGCAATGGTGTTTATACCTACAAAGGTTCGCTTACCAATACCCATTTGGGGGAGCGTTTTCAAATGCGCTCCACAGATCTGGATCTCTTGATAACGTCTGACTATTAGTCTTGAGGGGTCAGGTGGTCATATTTTTAATTCCTTGTACGGCACCCTTTTGCGGAGACCTACAGCAAATTTTAGCATGTTGTTTTTAGCCGTTGTGGGGATGGTAACCGTTGGCTTGGGGGATGTTTCTGCACGGGCAACCGGTATGGCGTAAAAGTTTGTTTTGCCGTCGGGCGTTTTTTCGATGTACCGCCATACAGGAATGATACCATGGTTTCCGACCTGCACAGCGGCGGCGTTTCTGTTTTTGAGAAGATCTACTTGAAAAAGAATACCACCATCGGTGTTGGGCTGCTGTTGGTTGGAGATAAAATTACCGAGCGAGTACACCACCAATGCTTCTTTCAGGGTTCCATCGGGCATGGGGACACGTTCCATTCGGACGGGTTGGACCACGTGAGGGTGTGACCCAATGACCATATCAGCACCATGGCTGATGAGGAAAGTTGCGAGGTCTCGTTGTTCGGCGTTCTCGGTCAGTTGATATTCTAGTCCCCAGTGCATTATTACGATGATAAAATGAGGTTTTCTGGCGACGGCTTCTGCCAAGTCTGCGGCAATTTGTTGTTTGTCAATTATGTTGACGATGGTAGGCGCCTCCGTTGGAACGCCATTGGTACCGTAGGTGTAATTGAGGAGTGCAATTTTAAATCGGTTTTTGTACACCATCAGGGGGTAATGTGCCGTACGGTCGCGTTGGTTCAGAAACGTTCCGGTTTGCAGAAACTCTAGGTTTCGCAAGGTTTGAATGGTGCTGCTGACCCCTGCACCCCGGCTGTCGTTGGCGTGGTTGTTGGCGGTAACCAGGAGGTCGAAGCCGGCGTTTTTAAGAGCAGAGGCGAGTTCATCGGGGCTTCGGAACATGGGGTATCCGACGTAAGGAGGTCTGCCGGGTAGGGTTACTTCCAAGTTGCCGATGGCAAGGTCTGCTTGTTCCAGCAGGGGTTTTACATAGCGAAAGCAGGACTCATAGTTATACTGCTGGTTTTTAACGATTTGAGCGCTGGCGATTTGAGGGGCGTGGCCCATGATGTCGCCAGCAAAGATCAAGCGCAAGGTGTCGGTTTGAGCGAAACTTATTTCGGGCGAAAAAATTCTGCTGATAACAATGAAAAACAGGATCTTACGTGTTGGGAAGTGCATCATTTTGATTAATTTTGATGCAAAGAAAACGCAAATACGGCATTTGATATTTTTCTCTTGATTGGGTTGTTTTGCTTCAGGTACGATGTTCAATAAATTATTTCAAACACTGGTTCTTTTGGCTGTTTTCCTGTTGGGGGGGTGGCTGAGTTGGCGTTTTTTTGCGCCCCATTCAAAATCGGTAGAAGAATCAACGGTTTTGTTGGAAAAAATCCGCGCAGTGGCGAAACTTTCCACGGTGGAAGGGCAATTCTCTGAAATCTACAGCCATTCTGAGTACCAAGGATTTTTTTCATTCTTTTGGGATAAAAAAATTTTGGTGCGTGTACGGGCAACCGTGTCGGCCGGCTATGACTTAGAGCGTCTTTCATTTGAGACAGACCCGGCCACCAAGACGGTTTACATGAATGCTTTACCGGAGCCGCAATTGTTGAGTATAGACCATACACTGGACTATTACGATATTTCGGAAGGGATATTTCAGTCTTTTACCCCCGAGGATTATACCCGTATCAATGAAAAAGCCAAGGACCTTATTCGAGAGCAGGCAATGAAAAGCAACCTCATGGCGGAGGCGCGTACCCAAGCCTCCCAGTTGGTTGAGATGTTGCGGTTTTTGATAGAAGGTGCCGGGTGGCGTTTGGAAGTGAGGGCGAGCGGAACATTCGAAAAACAACAATGATTTTCCTTCCACATCCGAAAGAATCCCTACTTTTGGAATTGAATAATAAACATGAACAAACCACGATCCATCATGCAGATGAGGCTATTAACCCTTTTTATATCTTTGTTTGTCGCCCATACGTTGGCTGCCCAATCAGGCGTTGCTCCTGTTGTAATGCCAACGGACGCCGACGTTCGAAAAGCCACAGAAGTATTGGTATCAAAATACCAGCTCAATGCCGACCAGGCCAAACAGGCCTACCAAATTCAGCAGCGTAAAAACCAAAATATGGCAGATATTGCCGCCTTACAGTCGAGCGATATAGCATTGTACCAGGCCAAGTGGATCAACGTTCAAAAAGGTACGTGGACCAGCCTACGTCGCATTTTAAAAACCCAGGATCAAGTGGCGACGTATCAAAAAACGCAGTCTGAGTTGCGGGTGTTGCGCAATGCAAAGCGCAAGGAAATGATGGCGCAAAAAGCTTCGAAGGAGGCCGTTGAATCCAGTGTTTTGGCCATTTATGCCGAATAATAGCTGTAAGCCATGCTGATTTTTGCCGTGAGGCTCATTCTCGAAGAAAAGGGTAAGTTATTGTTTTTGCGCCAGACCAAGCGCAATGGCGGTCGCTATACGCTTATCGGTGGGAATGTGGAAGAGCAGGAGTTTGCCAGGGAGGCACTTATTCGGGAGGCCAAAGAGGAGGCCGATATCCATGTATTGGCAGAGAACCTGAGTCTCGTACACGTGTTGCACCGACACAAACTCGCCAAAAACGAAACCCTCTTGGTGTTGTATTTTAAGACTTCTACATTCTATGGTGAGCCGGAGTCAAAGGAGACGCACAAGTTCAAAGATGTCGCATGGCTTCCCGGTGACAGCTTGCCCGAAGAAGTGTCAAAACCTACGCGCCATGTGTTGGATTGTATTCGCCGTGGCGAAATATATTCTGAATTTCCGGCCCGAAAAAAAGTGCTGGCATTTTGGGAGGAGCTTGGTCAGAAATGGACCGGAATGGGTGATTTTTGATTTTTTATACGCCATGCAGTCGGCACACAGTACAAATGCTCCTTTCTGATGTAGTAACAGGGAAGATTTTTTGCCACTTTGGGCCAAATTTGAGCATTTAATGCGCGCAACACTGTTTTTTTCGACAGAATAATATAGCTTTGTAGTACTTCTCCGCCGGTTCGGTGGATGTTATCTTCTGACAAGGGTTGGTAGCTGTCGGCGCCCTCCTGTATGTTGTCGCAAAAGCTATGAGACAGAACCCAAGCCACGTATTCATTTTTCTTACATTTTTTTTAGGCCATTTTTCTCTGTTCGCAACCCACAACCGCGCGGGGGAGATTCACGTTGCTCAAATTGGTCCATTGACGGTCCGAGCGACCATCATCACTTGGACCAAGACCAGCAGTATGAATGCCGACCGCGATACACTGGAAATAAATTGGGGGGATGGTGTAACCCAAAAAGTACCTCGGTCCAACAATGGGGGACAAGGTCAGTCCCTTCCCAACGATGTGAAATACAATGTGTACATCTCTGAACACACCTTTGCCGGGCCGTCGTCATATCGCATTTCCATGACTGATATGAACCGAAATGGGGGTATTCGCAACGTAAATTACCCTGCTTCGGACAATATCCCATTTCATATTGAAACCATATTTGCTTTTCAGGATCCACAGTTTGGAGGTGTCAATACGACTCCACTATTGCTGCAGCCTCCCATTGACAATGGTTGTGTGGGCAAACCATTTCGACACAATCCCAATGCCAATGATCCTGATGGAGACAGTCTTTCATATCAGCTGATTGTTCCACTGCAGGGAATTGGTACGCCCGTTCAGAACTATGTTTTGCCCCAGAACATCATGCCCGGCGCCAACAACACCCTGAACATGAATCCGATTACCGGGGATATTTTGTGGTTTTCTCCACAGGAATCGGGCGAATACAATATCGCTTTTATTGTAGTATCTTGGAGGGAAGGGGTACCGATTGACACGACCATCCGTGATATGCAGATTTTTGTAAGCAACTGTAATAACAACCCACCCGATGTACAGACGGTGGATCGGGTGTGCGTGATCGCTGGCGATACGGTAAGATTTGAGGTGAAGGGTACCGATCCGGATACGGGTAATTTGGTACGGCTAACAGCCTTGGGCGCACCCTTGGTATCACCGTACAGCCCTGCAGTTTTTACGGCTCCGGGAACCCATAACCTGCCACTTGTACAGGGCGTATTCCAGTGGGTAACTGCCTGTGAACACATATCGAACCAGCCGTATGCGGTGGTTTTTAAGGCAACGGATTCCTTGGGTATCCCGCAGTTGGCAGACCTAAAAACAGTGCAGATCAAGGTCGTTGGGCCTCCTCCGCAGGGGTTAGGGGTAACAGCTCAGCCCTCTGAGGTCACGGTTACATGGGAGTCGCCTTATGTGTGTGAAGGGGCGGCTGAAAACTATTTTTTGGGGTTTTCAGTATGGCGACGCGAGGGGAGTAATCCCTTTGTTGTGGATACGTGTACCCCCGGCCTTGTCGGGAAAGGGTATGAGGAACTCGTGTACGTAACCAAGCAACAACAAAATGGGCGATATTGGTATAAAGACAAAGGAGTAGAAAGGGGGCGGACGTATTGCTACCGGGTACTTGCAAAATTTGCACGTCAATCGGCTGCCGGATATCCCTACAACATTGTGGAGAGTATGCCCTCAGAGGAAGTGTGCGTACAACTACCCCGCGATCTGCCGCTCATTACCCACGTGTCGGTGGCCGGTACCGACGCTGTTGCCGGAAAAATAAAAATTGCTTGGTCCAAACCCAGTGCTTTTGATTTGGATACTATCTTCAACCACGGTCCGTATCGTTATCAGGTATTGCGTCAGGATAATTTTACGGGCGGTGTTTTGGAGGAGTTGCCCGGTGCGTCTTTCGTTGCCAACACTTTTTGGCAAGCAAATGACACGGTGATGGAATTTGACCAAAATTTGAATACACTCGGTATTCCTTACCATTACCGCGTTGATTTTTATGTAAATGGAGATGAATTACTAGGTTCAACCAACGAGGCCTCCTCCATTTTTCTTGCTGTCAACCCTTCTGATCAAGCCAATCGGCTAACTTGGGAGGAAAGTGTTCCGTGGGAAAATTATCGCTATGATATTTTTCGGAAAAATAACCTTACCCAACAGTTTGATTCTATTGGATATTCTCTCACGCAACAATACGAAGACCGCGGCTTGACGAACGGCACCTCATACTGCTATTACGTGCGTGGTGTTGGCACGTACAGCATTGGAGGCGTAGCAGATCCGCTCTTTAATCATTCACAACAGTCGTGCGGTGTGCCCATTGATGTGGAACCACCTTGCCCACCCACCCTCGCTGTGCATAACCTATGCGATGTACCCGGCGGCGGGTTGAGTGATCCTCCTTATGACAATAATTTATCCTGGACCAATCCCAACACGGTATGTGTGGGGCCTGACGATGTTGTGTCATATCGTATATGGTATACCGCTAGGGAAGATCAACCGTGGGCTTTACTGACAGAGCAGGAGGGCGCAGACAATACGCTTTTCACCCATCGTTTGCCGTTAGATCTTGCCGGGTGTTATGCTGTTTCGGCGCTTGATTCAGTAGGCAATGAGAGCGTGCAGAGCAATAGGGTGTGTGTGGACAATTGTCCTCTGTACGAACTCCCCAATGTGTTTACGCCCAATGGAGACCAAGCCAATGATCTTTTTACGCCGTTTCCGGGTTGGCGGTTTATTGCTGCTGTTGATTTTCAGGTATTCAATCGCTGGGGAAACCTTGTTTTTTCCACGAAGGAACCAGTCTTGAATTGGGATGGTAACGATTTTAACAACAAACCACTGTCAGAGGGAACCTATTTATACGTTTGTAAAGTGTTTGAGAACCGCGTAGGTGGAACGGTGCTGCGTCCGGGTATTTTGAGTGGCTACATAGAACTGATAAAAGCCGGTCGATAGGGATAAAAGCAGTTGCGATGGTTGTTCAAGCGAGGTTAGGGTGTGTCACAAAGAAGCACGGAATCATGGATGAGCCGCCATTTTCCAGCCAAGGTTTTTTGGTATGCATTTTCTTCAAGGTATTCTAAAAAGTTGGCTCTATTGATGCCACGTGCACCTAGGCTTCGCAAGTGATCGGTTTCGACTTGGCAATCTACCATCCAGAAACCGGCCTTCTCAAGGGCCTTTACAAGCGTAATAAAGCCTGTTTTTGAGGCATTGGGGACCAGAGAGAACATGCTTTCTCCAAAGAATATTTTCCCGATGGATAGGCCATACAGTCCGCCAACCAAGGTTTCATCTTGCCACACCTCTACGCTGTGCGCAAGGCCCCGTAGGTGAAGTCGATGGTATCCTGCTACAAATTCTTCTGTGATCCAAGTTCCATCGTGTGGTTGCCTGGTCGTGGAAGCGCAACTGCGCATGACAGTTTCAAAGCAGGTATCGAGTGTAACACGAAATTTTTCTTGATTAAAAATGGAGCGCATACTTTTGTGTACCATCAACTCTTTGGGAAACAGTACAAATCTGGGGTCAGGAGAGTACCAAAAAAAATCAGAGCCCTCCTGAAACCAAGGAAATATACCGTTGCAATACGCCATGAGTAGTCTGGCTTCGCTCAAATCACCCCCTACTGCCAACAAACCAGAATCCTCTGCCAGGGAGGCTTGTGGAAAAGATGGATCATCTTTGTTTAAGAGGTAAACTGGCATGGTGACTAATCATCGTGAAACTAAAATATACACCATAAAAACAGTACAATGGAAAATGGTTCAAAAAAATTCA
>JBIPOY010000166.1:0-6896 GCA_044378705.1 Saprospiraceae bacterium | reverse complement strand
GAGTTGACCAATGATCCGCTGATGTTGGGATTTATCGGACTAACAGAGGCAATACCTGCCATTGGCATCAGCTTGTGGGCGGGGCATTTAGCCGACAAACACAACCGACGGAACATACTCGTAGGCTGTATTTCGCTGTTGTTGTTGTGTTCATTGGCCTTGTGGATGGTGGTGTTGGGTAGTAGCCACCTTGGTAAGCCCGTATTACTGCTCTTCTTGTATTCGATCATTTTTGTGACCGGTATTGCGCGGGGGATTTTCAGTCCTACAAACTTTGCCTTTCTTCCCCAAATTATTGATCGGGAACGACTGCAGAATGCGATCAGTTGGAACAGCAGCAGCTGGGAAGTAGCGAGCATTACAGGGCTGGGGATGGGAGGCTTGTTGTATGGTTTTGGGGGTGCGAATCTAGCATTTGGGTGTATGAGTGTATTTTGTGGGATTGCGCTTGCCTTAATCCTGCAAATTGCACCTCGACCGTTGCCTGTCATAGATCATACAGAAACAGCGCTGGTACGCATCAAGGCCGGGCTTCAGTTTGCGTTTAGCAACCAACTGATTATTACGACGACTGCATTGGATTTATTTGCTGTTTTTTTTGGCGGCGCCGTTGCGTTGATTCCTGTGTTTGCGAAAGACATTTTGAACGTTGGGCCGGAAGGAGCCGGCATGTTGCGTGCAGCCATGTCGGTTGGAGCCATCGCCATGGCTGTTTTTATAGCGCATCGGCCACTGGGAAAAAATGCAGGCAAATTGATGTTGGCCTGTGTAGCAGGCTTTGGCTTGTGTATGATCTGTTTTGGGCTTAGCAAAAATTTTTACCTGTCGTTTGCCATTTTGGTATTGGCCGGCATGTTGGATGAAGTGAGTGTTTTCATCCGTTCGGCACTGGTACAATTTCAGACGCCGGATAGTATGAAAGGCCGCGTTTCGTCGGTCAACTCCATTTTCATCACGTCATCCAACGAACTTGGGGCATTTGAAAGTGGCTTGGCGGCGCGGGCCATGGGAACAGTGCCCTCGGTTGTTTTTGGTGGTCTGATGACGCTGGGGGTGGTCGCCATTGCTTGGTGGCGGGCCCCAAAACTTCGGGGGTATGATTTTGAAAAAAGCCGTAGCGCCCCTACTAATCAGTAGCGCTACGGCTCAAGAATAGAGCTAAAGCCGGCGTAATACCCGCTTTGAATACTCCTATCATGGTATTATTGGGCGGGCAAACTACTAATGGGCAACGTGGGTACTATATGCCTCAGCAGTCATGAGCCCATCGAGGTCAGCGGGATTGGCGATCTCAATTTTCACGATCCAGCCATCACCGTAAGGGTCGCTGTTGACCAAAGCGGGATCACCGGCGTCACCTACTTTATCGTTGAATGCCAATACTTTTCCTGTTACCGGCATAAACAGGTCGGAGGTGGTTTTTACGGCCTCAACGGTACCAAAGATGGCGCCTGCGGCCACCGTTTCACCGACGGTTTCCACTTCGATGTACACAAGTTCGCCCAATTCGCTTTGGGCATAGTCTGTGATACCGACGTAGGCGATGTTTCCACTGTCGATGCGTACCCACTCGTGGTCTTCGGTGTACTTGCAATTGGCTGGAAAGGACATTTTTGTGCTGTGTTTTAGGTGAAGAGTTATGATGAAGGAATGTCAGAATAATGCTGGGACAAAAGTAGCGTTTTTAGGGAGGGACAATATTTTATACTCAAAAAAAGTATTGATTCTGGTACACCACCGGGCCATTTGGTCGAAACAGTGTGAATTATTGATTCCACTGCTTGTCTATTTCCCTGAAACATCCATTCTTTGAGCGCGCTTACGCAGCAACACTCAAGTCAGACGCACATTCAATCATATATGCCATGAAATACACGCCACTCAGTCCGGAACTTTACCAACACAACCGCAAGCGATTTGCCGCCGAAATGATCCCCGGCACCGTCGCCATTTTCAACTCCAACGACCAGGCCCCACGCTCTGGCGACCAGTACCACGTATTCCGGCAAAATGCCGGCCTTTTATACCTCTGTGGTATTGATCAGGAAGAAACCATGCTCCTGCTTTACCCGGGATGCCCGCGGGAAGGGCACGAAGAAGTGCTCATCATCCGCCGCACCAACGAACACTTGGCCGTGTGGGAAGGACACAAGTACACCAAAGAAGAGGCAACAGCCGCGTCGGGAATTGAAAAAGTGTACTTCCTAGACGAGGCAGAGCAGATGCTCAACGAGCTCATCCTACTGTCAGCCGGGCTCTATTTAAACCTCAACGAAAATGATCGCTTCCTTTCGCCGGTAGAATACCGCGATCTGCGCTACGCACGCGACATCCGCAACAACTACCCGGCCCATACCGTACACAGAGCACAGCCAATTTTAAAAAGGTTGCAAACCGTGAAAAGCAAGTGGGAGGTGGATGCTACCCAGGAAGCCATAGACATCACCGAAAAAGCGTTCAAACGCGTACTTGGATTCGTAAAACCCGGCGTGTGGGAGCACGAGGTGGAAGCTGAAATCATCCATGAATTCATCCGAAATCGTGCCACCGGACACGGATATACCCCCATCATCGGTTCCGGGGCGAGTGCGTGTGTTTTGCATTACATTGAAAACAACAGACAATGCCAGGATGGTGATGTATTGTTGATGGATTTTGGCGCAGAATACGCCAATTACAATGCCGATCTCACCCGCTCCATTCCCGTCAATGGCCGATTTTCGCCGCGGCAGAAAGACGTGTACAACGCTGTACTTCGTGTTCTCAAGGCAGCACGTACCCTGCTCGTACCCGGTACTGTTTTCATCGAATACCACAAAGAAGTGGGCAAAATCATGGAAAGTGAATTGATCGGACTCGGGCTAATCAGCCGCGATGAGGTAGCCAAACAAAACAAAGAATGGCCCGCTTACAAAAAATATTTCATGCACGGCACCAGCCACCACCTCGGTCTGGACGTCCACGACATCATGTTCCGATACCATACCTTTGAAGCCGGCAACCTGTTCACCTGCGAACCAGGGATCTACATTCCGGAAGAAAATCTTGGAATCCGGATTGAAAACGACATCCTCATTACAGAAAATGGCAACATTGATATGTTTAAAAATATTCCCATGGAGGTGGAAGAAATTGAAGATTTGATGCATGCGGCAAGGGGTTAACCACCCACCTTCGAGCATTTAACAAGCGTACTGCAAAAGAAGAAGAGCCATCCCGATCACTCGGAATGGCTCTTTTTTTTGTAACTACACTGTGATTAAAGTGATTTGGTTGATTGCAAATATTGATTTTAAGATGCTTGCAATCACATTTCATGCACAACCACTTTGTGTTGACGATACTTAGGTGGCGCGTCTGAGACAGCTTATTGCACGACCACAATACCCTTGCCAACCATAAATTTACTGTTGGAAAGGTGGACAAAGTAATTGCCTGGCGCCAACTGAGATACGTTTACGCGCGCAACGTCTTGTATGGTCAGATTTTGAGATAATACCTGTGCACCAAGGCTGTTGAAGATAATGATATGCGCATCGCCTTTCAGTTCTTCCGCACTGATTTGGATGTTCAGAACCTCTTTAACGGGGTTTGGTGCGATACTGATGCTGTTGGACGTCAAGAGATTGAGCGTAGAGCCAGGAGTAGTGAAGGCATACTCACCGGAGGCAGAGTTAAGCGTAACCTTGTACGTACCCGCTGTAATAGGGATATTGGGGCCATCTTGGGTGCCCACCCCTGCAGGCCATTGTGCGATACCCCAGTTGACCGCCCATGCGTTTTCAGCACGGAATTTGGCTTCGCCGTCGGTTAGATCAATAGAATTGATATACCAAAAAGATTCATCCGTGAGGTCTTTGGTCATGTCAACATCAGAGTCCCAAGAACCAACCGGCGTAGCAGGGCCGATAAGCCCGACGGTGGAGTACACCTGCAACAGTTCGAAAGTGTATGCTCCTGTAACAGAATTAAAGGTGATTTTATACTCACCGGCAGGAACGGGGATATTCGCACCGTCTGGGGTGGCAACACCTGCCGGAAAGTCCCCGGCACCCCAGTTGGCCGTCCAAGCATTTTCAGCGCGGAATTTTGCTTCACCGTCGGTCAGAATGATTCTCAATTTCCAAACAGCAAAGTCGTTGGGGTCCTGCTGCATATCTGTATCGTTGTCCCAGCCTCCAGGCGTGGCGTTGCCAATAATACCCACCGTTTGGTATTGTACAACGGGCAAAAAGTTGTACTCAAATGTTTCTGTATTGAATGTGACCAGGTATTCGCCGGCAGAAACCGGGATATTTGGTCCGTTCAGGATACCTACCCCGGAAGGGAACAGGGTGTCACCCCAGCTGATCGCCCAAGCCTGGTTGGCCCTGAATTTAGCCTCACCATCCAACAGCGTCACATTTACTTTCCAGAGGTTTGGATTGCCTCCATCTCTGGTAAGATTCGTATCGTCACTCCAGCCACCGGGCGTAGCAGAACCAATCAGGCCAATGGCAGAAAACTCTACAACCTCTTCAAAAGTGTAAGCACCCGTTGACTTATCAAAGGTTACGGCATACTTTCCGTCGGAAGGAATTGGAATATTTGCGCCGCCCTGAACACCTGTTCCGGAGGGGAAATCTGCCGCACCCCAGTTGATGTCCCAGGCATCATTGGCCCTGAATTTACACTCGCCCTGCAACAAATTTAGGGTGATGAAATACTTGTTGGCATCTACCGCATCGTGGTACATGTTGGTGTCGTCACTCCAGCCACCCGGTGTAGCACTTCCAATAATACCAATATCAGAGGTGTACACAAATTTATATGCACCTGTATTGGCATTAAACGTAATGGTGTACTCCCCCACACCAGGAATAGGAATATTCGGGCCACCTTGGGTACCCACACCTTCCGGAAATCCTTGTCCGCCCCAGTTTACCGTCCAGGCATCATCCTGCCGGAATTTCGCCTCACCCACCGACAAATTGATGACCATAGACCAGAGGTGGGAGGAGTCGGGGCTTTGTACCATGTTGGTATCAACATCCCATCCTCCGGGAGTAGCGGAGCCAATCAAGCCTATAGACTGCGCCTGGCTGGCGCTATAGAACAAGAAGCTGCAAAACAGCATTGAAAAAAGTAATCGTAATTTCATTTTAATAACATTTAGATGCTTGAAGAAAGACTTATTGATATTGGTTTGATTCGGCGTGAAAACCATTGATAATACTCTTGATTCGGAACATCGCCCGTTAATATTTTGGATTTTGTACTAAATTTCCGTTGGCGCCCAAATCCTGTGCAGGGATGGGGTAGATATTGCGGTAATTGGGCACGGAAGCACCTTCCTTGACGCCTCCTTTCCAGGCCCATTTGTAGGTACCGTCTGTGAATTGGCCAAACCGCACCAAATCCGTTCTTCTGTGACCTTCCCAGTACAATTCCCGGGCTCTTTCATCCAATATTACCGGAAGACTTAGGTCAGCGACAGTATAATTGCCGGAAGCACCTGTGAATGCACGTGTTCTTACGGCATTAAAATACTGCACTGCTTTCGCCTTGTCGCCGCCACCGGCACCCCTCAAGATGGCTTCTGAGGCCATGAGGTACACATCTGCCAGACGAAACATCGGGAAATCGGTATCCGGGAAATCGGTATCAGATCCCGGCAAACCATCAGACGTTACATTTTTAAACTTGTTGACGGCATAACCCTCGGTGAATGTCGTCAGGTCATTGATATCTTGGTTTTGACCATCCACGTAAAACATACCGCGTCTATCGAAACTAGTGAGTTTAATTTGGTAGGTATAATCAGGCTTATCCACTTCGAGGAAAATTTTGTAGCTGCCGTCTTGGTCAATTTGAATTTCAGCGCCATTGGCTTCCAACAAGGCATCGGCGCCGTTGTCACCGAGGTTAACAGCGTCATCTTGGTTGCTTCTGAATTTGAAGGACCCTGCCACCAGTGGCGTACTTGCCGCCAGTGCCCCGGCTTCACTGTCCCACACCATGGCCACATCAACGCCCCCGGTGGCCGTTCCAATAATACTCCAAGCACGTTTTTGGATGGTATAGGTTTTGTTGTTCAGGTTGACTTTAAGGTAATAGAAGCCCGCTTCCGGGATGACAATGTTTGCGCCACCGGTTTCAAGCGTTCCGTCTGCGCCATTGTCGCCAAATTTCGGTGCCGTATTGGAAGAAATCTGTGTAAATAAGATCTGTGTATTGTTATCGGGAAAATATTTGTGCCCCTCAAAAATTTTATTGTTGGGCGCAGTGGTGGCTGTAGCCGCCAATGAGTTACCCGTTTGAGTGGCATCAAAACCCTGGTGGGAACCCGGCACATACAACTTAGGATAAGAGGCTGTTTGGCCTTGGTTGAAATCTACTTTGATCCCCGTAAGATCGGCGGGGAACTTTTCGATCAACTGAGGAGTTGTTCTGGTGCCGCCCCAGCCACTGACTACACCCGATTCACCCGGGTTCATACTACCGCCGATGCCGGCTCGGATGATGAATGTCATACCGCCCCAAGTGCGGGTATTGACGCCATCGAAGTTGACCGGAAAAATAATTTCCTTGGATTTGTGGTTGTCGGCCAGAAAAAGATTTTTGTAGGTGGGCTCCAACTCAAAACCGGCATTCATGATAGATTCACAGTACGTCAGGCAATCATTGTATCGGTTTTGGCCGACATACACATCCGCGTTGAGGTAGAGTTTAGCGAGTAAAGTCCAAGCAGCGGCTTTGTCGGCTCGTCCGTACACATTGGTGCGTGGATCTGCCAAATCGGCTTCTATGTCCTTCAACTCAGATTCGATATAGCTGAAGAGTGCTGCCGGTTGGGCTTGTTGGGGGACGAAATCTCCCACTACGTCATTTTCTGTGGCAAAAGGAATATTTCTAAA
>JBIPOY010000165.1:0-6903 GCA_044378705.1 Saprospiraceae bacterium | reverse complement strand
AAAAGGGGATATTATACAGGCTTCATCCAAGCCACGGTACCCATCGGTCTACTCTTATGTTTGTCCGTGGTGCTGGGCGTGCAATCCTCCATGTCAGTGGAAGATTTTAACAACTGGGGCTGGAGGGTCCCTTTTTTAACCAGTGCTGTGCTGGTTATTTTCTCCTACCTGATCCGAAGAAAGATGGAAGAAACCCCTGTCTTTACCCGGATGCAGGCAACGGGGAATATCGCAGCATCCCCGGTCAGGGAAGCCTTGGGGAACTCCAAAAACTGGTCCTTGATTTGGAAGATCATATTTGGGGGCAATGCCGCCCAAAGCACCATTATGCAAACAGCCCAATTCGTCACCCTATATTTTTTGCAACGCGCGGTAAAGATCGAAGAACATATCAGCCTGCTGATTTTGGCTGCTGCTTTGCTATTGGGGGCTCCGTTTTTTCAATTGGCGGGAAAGTGGAGCGATACTTTTGGACGAAGAAAAGTGATCTATGCAGGAATTTGCCTGGGGGCAGTCTCTATTCCACTGTCTTTCTACCTTTTCAACCAATACGGGAATCCTGAACACCTCAGTACAATACACGCCATTTCAAACCCGGTAATTGCGCTGTTTATTTTCCTCACCTTTGTCAATACGCTGGCCAGTGCCTTGGTGTATGGACCCATGGGCGCCTATGTGATGGAGTTTTTTTCCGGTAGGACGCGTTATACGAGTATGGGATTCACCCACAACGTAGGAAACGGAGTCCTTGGGGGCGCTACACCCTTGATCACTGAGTTTTTAAAAGCGAATTTGGTCGTTGGCGTCTCGCTTTCGCCGTTTATTGGGTTGTTGTACCCCATGAGCCTGGTCGCAATCGCATTGCTCATCAATCCATACTTGAAGGATCCCCCGAAGGTAGGATAATTGTACTTGCTGCCGTGCGTGGCGCTCCTCCTCAACGACGACGGAATGTAAGTCGTTCGTCGGGATAAGGGGCATACGCGGCGGCGTGCCTACACGGTTTGGGGTGTTTATTTCCCTCCGGAACATTCATAAAGTTGGATAGAATCATTACCTTTGCAGCGTCACAGGCACTGTAAATTCTGCGCCGGCTCGAACACTTTTGTATTACCTAGGAGGCACTCCCCGGACTCAAGGAAAGTTGTTGCCGTTGACTTGTCCGGCTACTAGCAACTACGCCCGACCTCCGTTCTGTCTGCCTCAAATTTACCAGTCTGCGAAGCCTTGGTTTGCACAAAACGGTGTCTGTGATTTTTTTTTGCCTAGAGGGCCGCTGTTTAGCGCAATGAGCCCCTTTTTCCTCCCCTTCTTTTTGGGTTTTTTGGCCGTGGCACTACGACCTCCGGCAAAAACCTTATTTCTCCGGCAATTTTACCATTTCTGTGAATACTGTGGCTCGACCAACGTTTTCGCCGTTGCTGGCATCCCGTGCCAGAACAATAGCGAGTCTTGTATCGGTTCAGGAGGCTGGAGGGAGCCGATCAGTAAATTGGGTAGGTAATACCGTAATCCGGATATGAGCCAATTCCCAAACAGTCCCGAGATTTGTTCCTTTATTCGGAGGGTGCTTTCTTCAATTGAATGCACCGCGCGGTGTGAATCTGGCAACATCACAACCACGGCGTTCGCAGCCTTCCCAATACAGGGTGCCCGATACCCGGAAAATCTGCAAAACATGGTGGGCAAGTAATTCGCGCTGGATACAAGAAATTGAAGGAACACGATTTCACTACGATCCGACACAGCGCCGGTAGCAGCGCATCTTACGGTATGGTGCATTGGGATCTTCATAGTATCCGATTCATCCGCTTTTAATTGTTCACTATTTATTTCAATACCTATGGCAAATCAAAACCGTAGGAATTTTTTAAAGGCCGGATCTCACCATCGAGATGGTGCGGGTGATGGAGGGCGCCTTCATCGCCGGCGCCCTCCTCCAGTGAGGCACAGACCCTTGTGATGCCCGGAACTGAATGTTTGCAACGGGCTTGTTTTCCGTATTGACGTACTTTTTTATGAAAAGTAACTACTGAGTGCCGCGTTCGCTCACCACTACGAAAAAACCCCTCACAACCAATTGGTTATGAGGGGCATTCTGTAGTCCGTACGGGAATCGAACCCGTGTTTCATCCGTGAAAGGGACGTGTCCTAACCCCTAGACGAACGGACCTCCTATCGGAAGCGGGGCAAAGATAATAGTACTTAGAGCAATCTACCAAGTAGTATCTGTACTTTTTATCACTAAAAATAAAATTAGCCTATTATTGGTATAAAAACAAGGGTATTTGCGCCGTTTTTAGGTCAAATGGGTTCCTATTGTTGGTAACTAATCCAAAAAGTCAACGGAGGTATTACCCAAACGTACCTTGGATGTTCAATACCCATACCGTTGAAGCACCAATGCAGCTCTTTTGCTGACGGCTGGGTCTATGACAAGTTCGGGGGCATGCTGCGGTTTTTTCCTGGCATCAAGCACCAGCGGGCCCTTACAGCCCCAGTGTTTGTGTTCGGTAAACGATGCTACGCCAAAAATATCATGGCTGGGGTTGGCACGGGTGAAGGCAACCCAAACAAAATTATTCAGGGTCGCGGCGGTAAATTGGCTGTCATCTACCAATAAGATCAGGGGAATGTCTTGGAGCGGGTAGTGCGCTAGGTGTGAACACAACATGTCAGCCTGTGCGCGTGCGGTAGATTCCACCACAAAGGGAGGGGCTTTTATCGCCAAGATACCGGGCAAACAAAACGCAGGCTCACTGAAACCGTCTGGCAAAGAAAATGAATCGGGTAGGGCAGTGGCCAATGTCCGGCGTTTTTCGCCCCTGCATGCGGCCACTACCTTGGAACCGGCGTTCCAACCGGAGCCGGAATAGTCGAGGGTATCAATGGTGGTCTTGGTTTGAAAATGAAGGTCCCGTGACCAATCCACACGCGTCAGAAAGTGGTGGAAAAAGTGTGGAATATCGTGGGTGTCCAGCGACGGATCGTCGTCAGCGGCGGCGATAAAAAGAAACTTCGCAAGAGACGTCTGTCCGGTACCGAGAATGTGGTTGGCAATGGTCAGTATTTCCTCCGGCACCCGTGGTCTAAAAGGCATATAGCGTTCATTCCCGACGGCCAGCAACAAAGGGTGTACCCCGGCAGCATCCACAGCATGCAGTGATTTTAATCCCGGAAACTCCGCCGGCGTCAGCGGCGCCACCAATTCATGGATCAGCCAGCCAAAGCTACTGTCTTCCATCGGTGGGC
Source organism: Saprospiraceae bacterium (assembly GCA_044378705.1). Taxonomy (GTDB): domain Bacteria; phylum Bacteroidota; class Bacteroidia; order Chitinophagales; family Saprospiraceae; genus M3007. Next base: position 3,651 of record JBIPOY010000165.1, on the reverse strand, counting down.
GTCCAACCACACTGAAATGCCAAAGTGGGTTTTTACGGTGCCAAACTTTGTCCACTTTCATCACCGGAAAATCGTGCGTAAGGGAATAGTACCCCAGGTGGTCTCCAAAGGGGCCCTCCGGTTTCTTTACATTTTTTAGAATTTCTCCGGTAATGACAAAATCGGCATCACTGCTTAAAAAATGACCGTTTCTGTGTCCATAACGGAAGCGTCGCCCTGCCAACATACCCGCAAATGTAAGTTCGCTCAGCCCTTCCGGAAGTGGCATTATGGCTGAAAAGGCGTGACTTGGTGGCCCACCCACAAAAATCGAGCAGCGGAAAGGCTGTTCCAGTTGGTTGTATTTGGTGTGGTGCACGCCGATGCCCCGATGCAGTTGATAATGCAAACCAATTTCTTCATTTTGTACATATTCGTTGCCCGACAGTTGGATGCGGTACATGCCGAGGTTACCATGCAGGGGCCCGGGAAGATCCGGATCTTCTGAATATACCTGTGGCATGGTGATGAAGGCGCCACCATCCATGGGCCAGCTTTTTATTTGGGGGAGTTTGTCAATGCTTGTGGTGCCCCAGGCAGCGGGAATACCCAACCTGCTTTTTCGTGGCAAGGCGGAGAGTGCCGTAAGGGGTGCGCTGAGATAGCGACCGGGGTTTTTTAGGAAATTAGCAGGGTCTTTTTTGAGCTCTATCACCCGTTTTACCCGATCCAACGTGTGTCGAAAGAGAAATTCTGTGCGTTCAAAGGTGCCATATATATTGCTGACAGCTTCGAAAGGACTCCCTTTCACGCGTTCAAACAAGATAGCCGGACCACCTTGTTCAAATACTTGGCGGTGAATAGCGGCCATGTCAAGGTTTGGATCAATTTCCTCCTTGATTCGCAACAACATGCCATTGCGTTCCAGGTCGAGTACTGCAGCGCGTAGGGAAGCGTAGGGTGTCATAGGCCGGTTAAGAATTGCATCACATCTACACCATCCGGGTAGTCGGAGAGGGTAGGCTCCTGACTTTTTCCAAAAGGCAAAACTTGATAATCGAGGAGTGCGATATTGCCTACAACACACTGAATGTCCTTTGTTTTTGTAGCCAATAGGCCATTGAGCTCGGCTACATCCCGGTAGTATTCATAGTGAACGGATGCAATGCGTGCTTGCAGGGAAGGGTCTTCTCGCAACAAAAGACACCCATTGTTCAAGTGGGGCATTTGATTGAGAATGAACAGGGTAAAGTTGTAATCAAAATTATTTTTGTATTTGTTGTGGTTGGCCATTTCCCGGTACGCATGGAGGGTTTCCAAGAGGGTATCAAATGAGTAGCCCAGGGGAACATACAACTTGCTTACATTTCGGCAGCCAAGACCAAAATAAGAAAAAATATCCCGACCTAAGTCCAGTATTTCATCGGTGGTTTCATGGCCATTCAACACCGCAATGGCATTGCGGTTGTGTCGTATGATGTGGGGGTATTTGCTAAAATATTGTTCAAAGTAGCGTGCCGTGTTGTTGCTTCCGGTGGCAATAACGGCATCAAAATTTGACAACCTTCCAGTTTCTGACATAAAATCTGTATATTCGAGGGATTTTTCTTGCCATTCACCCATTTTATTGACCAACAAGGGCAACAAACGCTTGTCCTTATCGCTTAATTTTATTTGTGCGCGGTATCCGGCAATAAAAACACAAAGCCAATCCTGAAAACCAACCAACGGAATATTGCCGGCCATCACCAGCCCTATGGTCTTTTCGGGCTCGTCAAGGTTTTTTATTGAATAGTGGGATGTCCATTGGCGGAGTTTTTGTTCGTCTAGGAATTCAACAGCCAACGCACGAAGTGCCTGACGTGTATTGACTTCAGTAAACCAACTGTTTTCTGCGAAAGATTGATGGATGGCTTGCTCGAGGTCTTCATCCCCGCCGGAGCGGAGGTAATGACCGAGTTGGGCCAGCAGGCGTATTCGTTCGTTGAGTTGCACGGGCAATGGATAAATAACGCAAAGTTAAAAAACCGTAACTACTTCGGCAGTCACGAACCAACTAAACAAAGAGAGGCCTTGTGATGTTTCAAAAAAGTAAAATTGAAAGTTTGTATGTTGCTGAACAAAGAGCATGGTTTAACGCCGGTACAAAGGGTGTTGCGCCTTACGGGTCAATACAAAAGTGAAATCAGGTATATATTGTTGTACGCTGCAGTAGCGGGTTTGATCAACCTCTCCTTGCCACTGGGTATTCAGGCCATCATTGGCCAAATTGCAGGTGGTTCCATCAATGCCTCTTGGGGCGTGTTGATCTTTTTTGTCACCGTTGGGGCGCTATTGGCCGGGATCCTTCGGCTGATGCAATTGTCTGTAATGGAGTACATGCAGCGCAAAATATTCACCGATTCGGCGTTAGAATTTGCCATTAGAATTCCAAAGTTCAACCTTGAAAACCTGTACAATGAACATATTCCGGAATTGGCAAACCGGTTTTTTGATACGCTGACGCTTCAAAAAGGTCTCCCAAAATTACTGATTGAAGGGAGTACTGCCGCACTTCAAATTATTTTCAGTTTGATGCTGCTGTCTTTTTACCACGGTTCGTTTGTTACTTTTTCACTGACGCTACTGGGTATTTTGCTCTTGTTTTTCTACTGGGCTGCTCCGATAGGCATTCAAAGTAGCCTAAAGGAGTCGAAATACAAATACAAGCTGGCTTTTTGGTTGGAGGAAATGGGTCGAATGGCAGCTACTTTTAAACTTGCCGGAGACCAGTCATTCACACTCCGACACACCGACGAAATCACGGTGGAATACCTGAATGCCCGGGCAAAACATTGGCGTGTGTTGATGGCCAAATTTATAGGCGGTATTGTCTTTCGGGTGTTTGTATTGACGGGTTTTCTCATCCTTGGAAGTCTGTTGGTTGTTCAAAATGAATTGAACATTGGTCAATTTGTTGCAGCTGAAATTTTGGTACTGTTTGTCATTGAATCCGTGGAGAAGTTGATCTTACTCCATGAGATTGGCTATGATGTTGTGACGGCAGCAGAAAAACTGGGTCAGGTGATTGATCTTCCGCTGGAAAGAGAATCGGGGGTACGCACGGAGGAATTCAGCGCACCCGGTCAACCCATGGAGGTTGAAATGAAAAACCTCAGTTATCAGTATCCGGATGCCGATTTGCCTGTCTTGAAAAACATTTCTCTGAAAATTAACGCCGGGGAGCGGGTATTGATCGCGGGCTACAATGGATCAGGCCGGAGTACCCTCCTGCAAATACTGTCTGTATTAAAGCGCAATTTCAAGGGGATGTTGTTGTTCAACGGCTTACCCAAAAGCAACCTTGAGTTGAGAAGTTTGCGCCGGCATATAGGGGATGTTTCGTCTCAAGAAGATGTTTTCAAAGGTACACTTCGAGACAATATTACCATGGGGAATATGGATGTTTCTGTGCCAATGATCCTAAGGGTGATTGATCAGGTGGGGTTGAACCAGTTTTTACAATCGAGCCCGGCGGGAATAGACACGGACCTGCTGCCGGGAGGCAAAAATATTCCCGGTAGTGTTGTTTCAAAAATCCTCATCGCGCGCGCGGTGGTTGGCCGGCCAAGTTTGTTGTCCTTGGAAGATCCCTTGGGTAAACTCAATCAGCGTGACCGAATAAAAATTGCG
>JBIPOY010000057.1:0-12150 GCA_044378705.1 Saprospiraceae bacterium | reverse complement strand
TGTCTGGCCCAAAAAGGCCCATTTTCCGCCATACTTCGCAGATTTTTTTGACCGTAGCGCTGCTACGGCCTGCAAAAATCTACATCTTCTGGCAAAAAACGGCCACTTTTTTGTCTCAGACGCGACCACGCTAACCAGTTACAAAAAAAAGTAACTGTGCATGACTTGACATAAGCCCGCCCGCCCCCAATATGCTTCACATTGGGGGCACATATTGCCTCCAAAATGTATTTTTTAGTGAAGATCAGTATTGCATCAATTTTAGGAGTAATTTTTTTGCGCGTTCAACGGGGAAGAAATTTTGTTCTAGGGGTATTGCAAAAGGAACGGGGGTATCGAGGCTTGCTGCACGCATGACGGGTGCGTCGAGGAATTCAAACAGGTGTTCGGATATCCAGGCTGATATTTCGCCGCCAATGCCTCCGAAGAGGGTGTCTTCGTGGAGAATGAGTACGCGGTTGGTGCGTTTCACAGAAACTTCAATAGCTTGATAATCAAGTGGTACAAGGGATCGAAGGTCAACGATGTCGGCATCTAGGTTGAGTTCTTCGGCCAGGTGTAGCGCCCACCGAACACCGAGTCCATAGGTCAGGATGCTTACATCCCGGCCCTCTCGCACCTGTCGAGCTTTCCCGATTTCAATCGTGTAGTAGCCTTCCGGCACCATACCGCTTTCACTCCGGTACAAGGCTTTGTGTTCAAAAAACATGACAGGGTTGGGGTCTTCAAAGGCTGCCAGCATCAAGCCTTTGGCGTCTGCCGGAGTACTGGGGTACACAATTTTCAGCCCTGGGGTATGGGCAAACCACGCCTCATTGGATTGGGAGTGGAAGGGCCCTGCGCCAGACCCGCCGCCGGTGGGCATGCGAATGACCACGTCTGCCGGATGGCCCCAGCGCCAGTGTATTTTTGCGAGGTTGTTGATGATTTGGTTGAACCCACAGGTCACGAAGTCGGCGAATTGCATTTCCACCATGCTTTTGTAACCGCTCAAGCTGAGGCCGAGGCTGATGCCCACAATAGCAGATTCGCACAAAGGGGTGTTGCGCACACGATCTTTGCCAAATTCGTCTGTAAAACCTTGGGTAATTTTGAATACCCCCCCGTAATCAGCAATATCTTGTCCCATCAAGATGAGTTTGGGGTGGCGGCGCATGGCTTCCCTCAATCCATCGGAAAGGGCATCAATGTAGCGTATTTCTTTTTCCGGACCGGTTGGCGCGAGGGCCGTTGGTGCGGGTGCATATACATCGGCCAATTCTTCTGCTGTATCGGGTATTGGTTCCGGTTCGGCGAACATGCTATCTACGGCCTGCTGAATAGCTATTTTATAGTCTTCTTTCAGCGATTTTTGGTATTTTTCTGTCAGAACACCTTCTTGCAGGAGCCATTTTTCAAAATTTTCAATGGGGTCTTTGAGTGCCCATGTTTCCATCATCTCTTTGGGAACGTACTTGGTTCCGCTGGCTTCTTCATGGCCTCTCATGCGAAACGTGACACATTCGAGGAGAAAGGGTTGCGGATCGTTTCGCATTTCCCGGGCTATTTTTTGAATGGTGGCGTATACTTCCAGGATATTGTTGCCGTCAATTTTTGCCGAGCGCATTCCGTAACCGATGGCCCTGTCCACGAGGTCATGGCAGGCATACTGTTCATTGGGTAGCGTGCTGAGGCCGTACCCATTGTTCTCGATGAGAAATATGACAGGAAGTTTCCAAACGGAAGCGACATTGAGGGCTTCGTGAAATTCACCCTGACTGGTGGCTCCATCACCCGTAAAGGCCAATGAAACGCGGCCTTCTTCATTCAACTTGTGGGCCATCGCTACCCCCGCAGCGAGTGACAGTTGAGGTCCGAGGTGTGAAATCATGCCCACAATACCATGGTCGAGGGCCCCGAAGTGGAAGGATCTATCCCGAGCTTTGGTGTAGCCGTGTTTGTTGCCTTGCCACTGGCAAAACAGGCGGTCAAGCGGCAAATTTCGGGCGGTGAATACCCCCAAGTTCCGGTGCATGGTAAAAATAACCTCGTCGGGCAGCAGGGCGCAGGCGGCGCCCACGCTGATACCTTCCTGTCCGATGCCACTGAACCACTTTGAAATACGCCCTTGTCGCAGCAGGTTGAGCATTTTTTCTTCAATGAGGCGTGGCTTTACGAGTTGTTCGTATAGGTGGAGTAGGGTTTCGTTGGAGAAGCCTTCTTTGTTGTAGTGAATGGCAGACATGGTGGGCAATTTGAATATTTGGTAAGGGATAAGGGCTATTGTTACAGCTTTGTTCAGGGTGATGCCCTCTGTGGAATCGATCCATCGAGATGCCAATTACCCAATAAAAAGCGGTGGTTTCGGACGCAAAAGTCAGGCGAAAAACCGATAACGGGAAATAAGGCAGTAAATATGCTGAAAAATATTGTACGCTGCTGTCGGAAGGCCACCGGTATCGTGTCTGATGGGTTGGGATGGATACCACCTCAGGTACAGGTTGTACAGAGGTGGTATCCGGCAAACGGGACTACAGCGTCCGGTTTTTGAGTGCTTTAACGGCGAAATCTGCGGCCCTGGCGGTGAGGGCCATATACGTCAAGGAAGGATTTTGGGTGGCGGTGGAGGCCATGCAGGCGCCGTCTGTGACAAAGACATTGGGCACGGAGTGTAACTGATTGTGGGCATTGAGCACGCTTGTTTTAGGATCTCGCCCCATACGGGCGGTCCCCATTTCGTGGATTCCTTTGCCCGGCGATTCCTGAGAGTCGCTGATTTGAATATTTTTAAAGCCGGCTGTTTCGAGCATTTCTTGCATCGAATTCGCGCTGTCTTTCAGCATGGCCAGTTCATTTTCACGCCATTGGCAGTCAAAATTGATCGTGGGCATGCCCCAGGTATCTAGTTTGGAACTGTTGATGGTCAGTTTGTTGTCAAAATGGGGTAGGCATTCCCCTTGAGCGTGAAGGCCCAGTTCCCACTGCCCGGGGTGGGTCATTGAATTTTTGAAATCTGCGCCGAATCCCTCCTTCCAGGCGCCCTGTTGCCAGGCTGCGCCGCGTTCGCAACTGCCGCCGATGGAGTAGCCGCGTACAAAATCTTGTTGTTTGTCGCCCAGAAGATTCCGGAACCGAGGGATATAAAAACCTGTTGGGCGGCGACCTTTGTGGTAATGATTTTCATAGCCATCGAAAGTGGCCCATGCACGCCCCCGGTAGCAGTGGTCCATGAGGTAGTGCCCCAGCACACCGCTGTCGTTGCCCAGCCCGTTGGGGAAACGGCTCGACGCAGAGTTGAGTAGGATTGCCGTGGTATTGACGGTGCCGGCGTTGACGAAAATAATTTTTGCGTAAAATTCAGTCATTTCACGGGTGTTGGCATCAATCACCCGCACGCCTATCGCCCGCTTCTTTTTTTCATCGTAAAGGATGGAATGGACAATGCTATCGGTGCGCAGCGTCATGTTTTTGGTGGCCGCTGCCGCGGGTAGTGTAGCGGATTGGCTTGCAAATGCGGCGCTGAATGGGCATCCCCGGTGGCACAAACTTCTGAATTGGCAAGGGCCCCGGTCGTTGAGTCGAGCGGTGAGGTTGGCACAACGACCGCTGATTAGGGTTCTGCCGGGGTAGTTGTCTTTGATGCTTTTTTGCAGGTGTTTTTCTACGACGGTCAGTTCAATGGCTGGCAGAAACTCGCTGTCCGGAATTTGTGGCAGTCCGTCTCGGTTGCCACTGATCCCCACGAACCGCTCCACATAGCTGTACCAAGGCGCCAGATCGGCATAACGGATGGGCCAGTCGGTGCCGTGTCCGTCTTGGGCATTGGCTTCAAAATCGAAATCAGACCACCGGTAGGTTTGCCGTGCCCACATCAGGCTTTTTCCGCCCACGTGGTATCCACGAATCCACTCAAAAGGTTTTGTTTGTTCGTACGGGTTGTCGGTATCGCGTACGAAGAGGTGGCGTGTACCGTCGTTGAAAGCGTAGCATCGAGACTGGATATTGTATTGATTCCGGTCGTCTTCGGTTTGCATGTTTCGGTTTTCGAGGTCCCAGGGGTCTGTAAGGGCGGTATGGTAGTCGGTAATATGGTCGAGTTTGTGGCCGCGTTCCAGGACGAGGGTTTTCAATCCTTTTTCACAGAGTTCTTTGGCCGACCAGCCGCCGGAAATTCCGGATCCGATGACGATGGCATCGTACGTTCTTTTTTTGCTTGAATCTAGGTTGATGTTCACAGTAGGTTGATTTAGGGTAATAACGCAGGTAGCGCGCTGTCTGCCAACAAATAGCCATTTATTTTCTCAGACGCGACGCCCTATGTTATTGCCATTTAGGAGATCAAAACAGGGGTGTCCAGGCTTTTGTGTCGGGCTCCAGGAGCATGTCGGGGATCCATCCTCCCGGAATAGGGTCATAGTTCAGTGCCTGCGTTGCGCCAATTTCGGAGGTAAAATACCCGTGTAGTACCAGCATTTTAAGGGATGTAAAAAACATGGGCGCCTTGGTGTCATCTCCCGCTGCGTGTTTTTGGGCTTGTAATTGTTGTAAAAAAGTAGTTCGTTCTGTGTTGTTACAAGCGGTGAACGACTTTCCTGTTTGGCGTTTACAGGCTGCTTCTGCGGCGTCTAAGTCTTCCCAAAAACGTTTTTTTCGATCCGTGGGAAGGCAATATTCCACGGCATGGACGATAAATTCGGCCACTTTTGCTGCTTTTGCGCCAGGCGTATCGGTGGTGGGAATGATCATTTCGGCCATTTCATCGAGGATAAGGAGTCGGTCGGCGGGGGTGTTTTGAAGTGCCGCAGACGGGCCGGCAAGTGCTTGGGCCAACAATTCAGGCGCTAGAGCCACTCCCCCGAGTAGGAGTGCAATACGTTGTAGGGATTCTCTTCTGTTCATCAGAGGTGAGGTATATTTATGAGTCAATGGTTATCCGTTTATACGCCTGGTTTCACGACCTTTTCCGTCATAGAGCACCACTTCTCGGGCGCCATGGGGGAGCATGATGGTGCGTGATTCTTGGGATAGAAACCCGTTGCCACGGAAAAATTCTCTGCGTTGTCGTTGTCCATTTTGAAGTATGATTTCTGCCCACACCTCATTTTCTGCCAACCGAATTGTTTGTTTGGAATTTGGGGGAGTGGCGGTAAATACTTTCATGATCCTGGCATTTTGGGTCGCTAAAATTGCGGAAGTACCTCCTGCCAAACCAATGCGCGTGACGGAACGTCCGTCTCCGGGCACCAGAAATCCGCTGTTATTGATTTCCACCGGCTGGAATTGCCCGCGGCCGAGATTTCGGAGTACCAACCCATAAAAAGCATCGGCGCGGCCTTGCAGCAGTTCCATGCCGTAGTCGTTCCCGACCATGATGACATCGGTTAGGCCATCGGCATCATAATCGAAAGGCAACATTCCAAATACTGGGGCCAGTTGTGCCGGGTAGGGTAGGGCGGTGAGTTTAAACTTTCCATGCCCCATATTTTCCACATAACTTGTTGACATCCAATTTGATTCCAGTATTTGTGCGCCTTCTAAGTCTTTTTTACTAAAAACATCCTGTACGGTAGCTTCTCCGAATTGGCCATAGGTATTGAATTTTTTTCGGATGGAAATAAGTTGCTTGAGCATATCGTCGCGGGTGTGGTAAAAATATTCCCGTCGTCTGCCCAGCGAGTCTTGCCAGAAGCAGGAAATAAAGGGGTCGTACACCCCATTGTTGTCGAAGTCTTTGGCGTAAATGTGCAATGGAAGGTCGGCAGTACCCTTAAAATAGGTGTTTTGGCCGTAGTTACCGGCGAGATAATCGGTATCACCATCGTTGTCAAAATCAGCGGCGGCGAGGCTTGTCCACCATCCAGCGGCATTCGTGGCCAACGGATGCTCCAAGCGCGTCAATTTTTGGCCATCATTTTGAAAGAAAACCAGTGGCATCCACTCCCCGGCGAGCAAAAGATCGGGACGGTTGTCTTGGTTGAAATCGGTCCAAAGGGCATCACTGACCATGCCGATCAGGGATAACTCCGGACAGAATTGGGCCGTAATATCCGTAAAGACGGGGGATCCACCGGGTTTTGTGTCATTGCGCAGCAGGAAACTGTGGTCGGGTTTGGGGTAGTTTTTAGGCAACACTCGGCCGCCCACAAATAGGTCGAGGTCGCCGTCGCCGTCAAAATCAGCTGCTTTGGCTGCTTGGTTGCAGGCTTTTTCCTGTGGCAAGGCTTGTGGCGCTGCTGTAAAATGGCCTGAGCCATCGTTGGTAAACAGCACGTCTTGGTAATAAGACCAGCCTGCCGATTGCTGTGGGCTACCCCTGGCAATAAAGAGATCCAGATCGCCATCGCCATCGGCATCGAAGAGCAGCGAGCCGAGGTCTTCCTCCATTTTACCGGATTCTGATTTAAGCGCCATCGTTTGCTTGGTGAAGCGTCCGTCTTTGAGTTGTGTAAACATTACAGCATCGTGTTGGGCGCTTCCGGGGATGAAAAGGTCGTCTAATCCATCGCCGGTCACATCGCCAACCGTCAGGCCGGGGCCAAACTGGTTGAGTTTATGGGGCAGGGTAGGCTGGGCATTGAAGTCCACGTAGTCGTTGTCGTCTGATACATATTCCAGCCCGATGGAGGCGGTATTGAGTTGTTGGAAGGCAGTGATAGCCGACTTTTTTGCCAGCAAGGGGCTTTTGGCGACCTCGGCATATCGGATGGTATGTGTTTGGTTGAGGGCGAGTTGTTTCAATACTGATCGTTCACCACCACCCCAGCGCACTTCAAGGGAGTCCAGGGGGGTATTTTTTCCGAGGCCGAAATGAAGGGTTCGTTCTGGGCAGGACAAATACCCACGTCCGGACATCACGACGGCCTGTTGACTTTTTCCACCGAAATAGGCGGTGACCTCAGCGCCGATGGCATCCGGGTTTTCGGGTCTGCCTACAAGTGTAATGCGGAGGTAATCGGGTTTGTCTTCCCGGTCATTCAGGGTATTTTTGAATACGAATGCTTCGTCGTCTATGTTATTGACCACCAGGTCGAGATCGCCGTCGAGGTCGAGGTCGGCATAAATTGATCCGTTGGAGAAGGCCGGGATATTGACACCGGCATTTTCTGAAATATCCTCAAATGTCAGATCTCCGGCATTGTGGAAAAGAAACTTTGGGCTTTTTACCTGAGGAATATTTTCCTGTAAATCCATGGGAGCGACGAGATACCGTTCGGCGCTGAAAAAAGCGGAGAAGTCGTGGTCGGTTACATCCCTGGGGAAGCCATTGGTAACAAAGAGGTCTCGCAGCCCGTCGTTGTCAAAATCAGCAAACAAAGGTGCCCAGCTCCATTCAGTTTCCTGGGTTCCAGTGATAAAAGAAACGTCACTAAACACCGGCAGTCCTGTTTCCGGATTGATTCCTCGGTTGAGTTGCAGGACATTTCGGCCGTATTGATATTCATATCCAAACTGTTCATTGTTGGCGTATGTGGCGTAATTATTTCCGCCGAGGAACAGTTTTTTTCGTTTGTTGTAGTAGGGCAACATCTCCGTTGTAAATAGGTCGGGCAGGCCATCGTTGTTGATATCGCCCAAGTCGCTTCCCATGGCGGAAGCTGCTTGGTGTTTGAAAATTCCGGCAATTTGATTTGAAAAAGTACCGTTTTGATTGTTCAGATAAAGCAAGTCGTTGCTCACGTAATCATTGGCCACATAGATATCTTGCCAGCCGTCGGCGTTCAAATCAGCGGTCAGGGTGGAGTGGCTGAACCCTGCCAGATTAATCCCGGCTTTTCTGGAAATATCGGTAAAAACACCACCATCGTTGCGGTAGAGGCGGTCGCAGTTGGGAGAAGATCCATCGGTCACCTTTGTAATGTACCGATTGGGTATTTTGGTATCCATTTCATTTACGCCGACGAAGAGATCTAGGTCTCCATCGTTGTCGCTGTCGAAGAATTGGGCGTGGCTACTGTGGGTGGTGTCTGCTAGGCCATATTCGGCTGCCATATCTACGAAATGGGGTATTCCATCGGCACTATTGCCTTGATTGATGAACAGGAGGTTTTTTCTTTTTTCAGGATTTTTGATGAATGTATTACAGATGTAGAGGTCGGCTCGGCCGTCGCGGTTGATGTCGAGCACATTGATACCGGAAGACCATTGTCCTGCTTTTTTTTGGGCGCCGGACTGTTGCGTAACATCTTCGAAGTGCAAATCTCCGCGGTTGAGATAAAGTTTGTTTTCTACCTGATTTCCGGTGAAGTACAGGTCGGGTAAACCATCGCCGTTGAAATCGCCGACGCCGACGCCCCCGCCATTGTAAATGAATTCGTTGTTCAGGATGTTGAGCGAGTCAGATTCCTGGATGTCATTTCGGAAAGTGATGCCTGTTTTTTTATTGTCAAGTAAGACAAATAAAGTAGGTTTATGCTTACAGGATGCCAGCAGGCACACGAGGGAAAGGGCAGAAAGCAGGGGGATAAATTTCACCGGCGATGATTGTTTAGAAAAAAAAGACGAACCGAAAGCTTTTGACAAGCCTCAAGTTCGTCCAACCATAAATGTATGAAGATCCAAAATTAGCAGCATTGAAGGAGTGTTGTGGTGTTTCTATACACTTTCACAAACGCCTCCAATGCTGCTGTATCAGGATTTAATACCCAGGATTTTGTTTGAGTACATCAGTACCCTGGATATCAATTTGGCTTTGCGGAATTGGATAAACTTCTGTTTTGCCAGCGGTAAATTGTGCGCCGCCGAGAGAAGTTGGCAGTTTTCCACCTTCGTATTGCAGGTAAGCGTCCAGTACTTGGTCGGCAATGCCCCAACGAACAAGGTCAAAAAAGCGGTGTCCTTCGCCGGAAAGTTCCAGTTTGCGTTCCATCCGAACGGCAGTGCGTGCGGCGTCTTTGTCAGACCATGGGGTGTTGTACAGCCCGATGGTGTAGTTGGCAGCATTGGAGCCGTCGTTGAGTTTTTTCACGAAGGAATCCGGGTTGGCTGCGCGGGCACGCACTTGATTGACATAATCACGTGCTTTGTCCACGTTGCCAGCCTCAATTTCACATTCTGCAGCCATCAGCAGCACATCAGCGTAGCGCATCAGCGGTTGGTTGATGGCCGTCCAGCCGCGTGTCCAAGAGGATCCGTCGGTGAAAGTAGAGAGGGTTCCTTTGTAGAACACGAACTTTTTGGGTGAGTAGGGGCCTGCATAGGCTTGGTCTCTAATCCAGTTGTCACCGGGGTGGTTGATCCAGTCGAGGTAAGGAATACCGCGGCGGCCCACAGAGTGGTCGAGTCGAGGGTCAACGGTACCGGCATCTGTGGTGAAGGGGTCAGCAGATTTTACGCCGAAGTCGTTTTTCAACTCGTTGGTGGCGTTGTTGTAGGAACCGTCGAGCAAAGGCAGGCCGTTGGCATTGGTACGGAAAGAGTTGGCCAGATCGAAACTGGGCTGGAAGAACCCGCAGCAACCGGCAGGGCCGTCAGAGCCTGAGTTGTAGGGGAAGTTGAGCACATGTTCTCCGTTTGCATTGGCCGTAGAGCCTGTGTTTACGGCTGCTTGAACGGCAAAAACGGACTCTCCATTGTTCTCAAACTCAGGTTTGAAAATATCTGGGTAGCTGGTGGTGAGCGAATATTTCAGTCCGCCTGCATTCTTTCCGTTGGCGATGACGTCGTCAAAGAGTGACTTTGCTTCCGCGTAATGTTGCTGGTAAAGGTGAACTTTGGCCAAAAAAGCTTTTGCTGCCCAAGCGTTTGCACGTCCGACAGCTGCCTGCGTTTCCGGCAGGTTGTCGATGGCAAACTGGAAGTCGGCCTCAATGTTGCCGTAGATATCAACATCGTTGCGCACTTTGGTCGCCACATCGGGCGCCATGGTTTCGTCCACGAAGGGTACTTTTCCAAACAAACGGCGCAGCTCGAAGTAGTAGAAACCGCGCAGGAAGCGCGCTTCTGCGCGCATACGGGTTTTGTCGGCGTCTGTTACGGTTGGGTCAGTGGTATTGTTGAGTACCCGCAACACCTGGTTGCAACGTGAAACGCCTTCGTAGCACATATTCCACTTTTGGGAAGGCAAGTCGTTGTTGGGTAGCGTTTCAAAGCGCTGAACCGGATTTACAACAGCTTGGTCACCCCCATTGGTGCCTTTGTTGGCTTCACCACCAAGGATACTACCATGTACCCAGTTGCCAAAACCGGAAAAGAAGAGAATATCGCGGCCGGTGAGCACGCTGTAGCAGCCAATCAACAGGCCATCGAGGCCTTTTTTGCTGCCCAACACCGATTCTGTGGCTGAAGCCGTCGGTGTGACTTCTAGGAAGTCTTTTTTGCAGGCGCTGAAGATGATGTTTGCCATCACCGCAAAAACTGCCAGCACCAGTATACTTTTGGTCAATTTTTTCATAATTTGGAATTGATTTTTATTGATTCATCAGTTGACTTCGGCTAAAAGATAGCCGGAGCCGGTTTTTTAGAAGGTGATGCCCAAGCCAACAACCACACTGCGGGTGATCGGGTAGTTGCCCACGTCAATACCGAAATTGGTATCAGCTGCTCCGCCCACACTTGGATCCAGTCCTTTGTATTTGGTAACCGTCAGCAGGTTGTTGGTGGAAGCAAAAACGCGTGCGCGGGAAACTTTCCAGCGTTTCATCATGCTGTCAGACAGGGTATAACCGAACGTAAGGTTTTGAATACGCAGGTAAGAGCCGTCTTCCACATACCAAGAATTGGGTTGAGTGTTGGTGCTGAAGTTGGACGCGTCTTCGAAGATGGGGTTTTCAGAACCTGTATTTTCCGGAGACCAAGAGTCTTTCACGCGGGAGCTGATGGCAGCCCCTTTGAAAGAAGGATAGAAATCTTGGAACCATTTGGCCAGGTGGAAAATTTTGTTGCCGATAGAGGTGTACAAGTATGTTTCGACGTCGAATTGGCCGAAAGTAACCTTCAAGTTGGCGCCACCGGTGAATTTTGGAACAGGGCTGCCGATGTAGGTGCGGTCTGCGGCATCAATTTTGCCGTCGGGCGCTCCGGTCAATTTGCCTTGATCGTCATAACCGTTGAGGTCAGCATAGCGGAAGCGACCGGGGCCGGCGCCGAGTTGCTCAGGCGCAGCATCTGCTTCTGCTTGGCTTTGGAAGAGTCCTAGTACTTGGTAGCCATAGAAGGAAGAAATGGAGTAACCTACTTGGTTGCGCACCATTGTTCCTGCCAAGCGATTGCTGGCTGGGTTTACGTCAAAATAGTCAATTCCTTCGTCAATTTTAACAATTTTATTGTCGAGGAACGAACTGGTAAGGGTCAGTTCATAGCCAACGTTGCTGCTGAATTTGCCTTTGTTGACAATTTGCAGGTCAATACCTTTGTTGTCCATTTCAGCCACATTCTTAAATGGTGCGCTTGGGAAGCTACCCAAAACACTGGCCAAAGGTGGGTTGAAGAGCAATTCGCTGGTTTTTTTCTTCCAGATATCAATAATCACGTCGAGTTTTCCCTTCCACAACAAGGCTTCAAAGCCTAGGTTGCTGGTGGTGCTGACCTCCCATTTTGCGTTGGGATCCCCCACTTGGCTCTGATAGAAACCGTTGGCAACGTTTCCGTTGGAGCCGCTAATATCGTAAGCGGAGTTGGAGAGGCTGGAAGCGTACAGGCTAAACTGGTTGGAAGGGTTTACCGGGTTGTCATTGCCCATTTGGCCCCAACCACCACGCACTTTCAAGTCGTCTATCCAAGACACATCTTTCATGAAGTCTTCTCCGCTGACACGCCATGCAGCAGAAACGCCCGGGAATACGCCATAACGTGTGCTGGCGCCAAATCGGGAAGAACCGTCGCGGCGAATCACACCGGTGACGTAGTATTTGTCTTGCAAGCCATAGTGTACACGGCTGAAGAGGGACAAATAGTTCCAGTGTGTATTGTTGCTGCTGTTAACAGCCCTGTTTGACACGGTGCTGAGGGTGATGTAATTTGGATCCAAAGAGAATGGGTCTAAGCCCGAAGCTGAGATATTGCGGCCATTGCCATCGGAGAGCGCCTCTTGACCTAGGAGTACTTCGAGGCTGTGTTGGCCAAAATCTTTTTTGTATTGAGCGGTATTGGTGAATACCCAAGAATACCCGTTGCCGTAGTATTCATCGTATCCAAAGCTGGAATTGTTTTCAGAGTTTTCGTACGAACGACGGT
>JBIPOY010000150.1:0-7524 GCA_044378705.1 Saprospiraceae bacterium | reverse complement strand
TGTAGCCATAGCCACCATAGCTATAGTAGTTACCACCGAGGCTGGTGCGGAGGGTAAGACCTTTCATCAAATCGTATTCAGCGTAAACATTGCCGAAACCGGTCACGTTGTTGCCACGGTTGTCTTTGATGCCATCGCGTTCAGCGACAGGGTTGCGTGGATTGTTGAATCCTTTGGCCGCTGTGCCGGCATAACCCCCGCGTTCGTCGTACACCGGAATGATGGAGGGCATACGGAAAGCGCCGAGGATTGGGTTTTCGTCTTGAGATACGTTGGAGCCGTTTCCACCGCCCAATTGACCCAAGACAGAGCGATAGGTAAATTGAAGATTTTCACCCACGCGGAAGTTTTTGAACACATCAAACTCTGTGTTGGCACGGAAGGTATAGCGCTTGAAGTCATTGTTCAGCAGGATACCCGATTGGTTTTGCAGGCTCATCCCGATGTAATAGCGGGAGCTTTCTGTAGAACCCTGAAAACCAAGGTTGTGGCGTGTCATGGGGGCAGTACGCGTGATGGCGTCATACCAGTCGGTACCATCTTTGTTTGCCTTGACGACTTGATACACGGATCCGTTGTCGGGATTGACATTGTACTTGGCCAGTTCGGCATTCAAATCTACTTGAGAGGCCGACAAACCAGCCAAGCCGCCCACGTTGATGTAGTCTGGCACGGTAGGTGTTGCACCGGAGCCGTATTGTGGGTGTGACAGTGGCAGGCCTGCGTTCTTCAGGGCTTTCCAAGTCCAGTCGGCTTGCTCTTGTGGGTTGAGGATTTCAGAACCTGTACCAGGGTCTGTCCAGCCCATAAGGGCATCGTAAGATACTTTCACACGCTGTGGTTTCTTCGCCCCTTTTTTGGTGGTCAATACAATAACACCACCGGCTGCACGGGCACCATAAATGGAAGCAGAGGATGCGTCTTTCATGACGGTTGTGTTGTCAATATCGTCCGGAGAGAGGAAATCGACATTTTGGGTGGGCACACCATCCACGATGTAGAGGGGTTGGTTGCCAAAGAATGAACCAAAACCGCGAATGCGAACCTGACTGTTGGTACCGGGCTGGCCGTTGGAGATCACCGTCAAGCCGCTCACACGGCCCTGCAGTTGTTGCTCCACGTTGCCGGAAGGCACGGCTTTTAGGTCGCGGGTTTTAACGGTGGCAACAGCACTTGTTGCCTGTTTGCGTGTTTCCACGGTGTAGCCCGTTACGACCAGCTCGGTCAGTACCGACTCGGAGGGTTTTAGCAGCAGACTAATGGTGGATTGAGCGCCAATACCGACTTCTATGGTTTCGTAGCCGGTGTAAGTAACCACGATGGTTGGCTCCTTCGCCTGAACGGTCAGGGTAAAGTTGCCATCGATATCTGTGGTGGTTCCGTTGGTTGTGCCTTTTTCGACAACGGTAGCTCCGGGGAGCGGGCCGTCCGCATCGGCAACTGTGCCCGAAACACGGCGGCCTTGGGCAAGCAGGACATTGGTGAGCAGCACAAAGGCTACCATCCAAAGCATCCGGCCAGACAGGGTAATTGACTTTTGCATCATACGTTTAGAATGTTGGTTAATAATGTTGAATTGAAAAAAAGGCAATGGGGGGCATTGTATTTTTGTCTTACCAGCGAGGGAGTACCGGAGTATATAACAGTGACTTTACGGAGGTGGTGAATATGGGTCACTGCTGTTATTCAGATAAAATATTGTAAGATAAATATGTGTATCATACCAATAATAAGTTGTTTTTTAAATTTATGAAGAATTTATCCATCGTAAAAGATGGTTTTTTAGGCTAAAAAAGAAAGCTCAAAAATTCACCAATGGATTAAAATATGGCTTAAATCACAAAAAATACTGTGTTATTCATGGTTTTCGGGGTGTTTATTGTTCCACACATGGAAAATTCTTAGAATCCACCACTTAAATTTTGCGTAAAGGTATTTTTTTCATCAAAAAAACTAATTATTTATGGAAGAAAAAAATTTAACGCGGTTTCGGGTTTTAGATATAGTTTTTGAAATAAATACAATACAACGCGATGTTGGCTATAAATGCAACAATTCCCCGTTCTGCACAGGCAGAGCGGGGAATTGTTGCATGGGTTGGCACGACACCTTCAGGTTTATATTACTTCCACCCATCTACCCGGCACGCTTGACCGAATTCGGTCGTCATACATGGCTTCACAGGCAACGGTGGGGAGGAAATATCGGCCCGAATAGGCTGCGTTGAGTTGGATGCGGAACGTGCGCGATTGTCGTGCATTGTTGTCTCCGGCCCAGTTAAAGGGAAGGTCAAAGTAGGTCATCACGCGGTCATCGCGTATGTCTTGGTAGTCCATTGGATCAGAATTGCCGCCGCCGATGAGGTTCATCCGGGTGTTGAGCACTTCCCACCCGGATGGGAATATTTGGGTTAACGCCAATTCGTTGAAGTCAAATTTCATATTTCCGGTACGGCTGATGGTGACTTCTGCCATGAAATCGGTCCCCTGCGTCAGTTTTGCCGGGTCAATCGGTTGTCCTTGCACATCGGTGTATCGAATGTTGAGGGCAATGTTTTTGGCTTCTGTTGTCTGATTGGAGGAGGATGGTTTCCCGTTTAAAATCATCCGGGCAAAGAGTTTTTGTTTGCTTGTGTTTTTGACGGAAATATTGCCGGTTGCTTGGTCGGTGAAACGGTATAGATAGTAGGAGGTAGTGCTGTTAACGGCCTGTTCCCGGCCGCCGGCAATGATGACAAAGTCGGATTTGTCTCCCAAAGTAGCTTTTTTTGCATATTTACTCAGGGCGCGGAGGCAAGTGGCTACTTCTTGTGTGGAATACCATTTGGCAGAATTCCCCAGATTGCCGGCCACCAAGAGAGCGGCCTCCAAGCCTGGTTTGGTGTCGCCGATGGCGGTCAATGTTTCCAATCGAAGGGCCTGGTCTCGGAGTTCAGAACCGTAGGTATTTCCCCACCATTCGTAACCGTATTTCAGGGCGGAGGCGTCGTTGAGCAGCTCCCTAGCAGCTTCCTGTTTGCCTGCGGTGGCAAAAGCGGTGGCAAGCAGTGTGATGGAGCTTTCAAATTTTGATTTGGTTTCCCGCAGTCGGTTCATGCCTGCGAGGTCGGGTTTTCCGGCCAATGCCAAGGCATACAAACGATAGGCCTGCGCCATTTCCTGATCGTGGCGCCACCAGTTTTGTTGACCGTTTCCGTTGTCTCTTCCGGGTTCCCAGGTTCTGGAGGCCTTGGTTTGGTATTCTACCCACTTATTTAACATCTCATCGGGCACGGCAAAGCCACGAGCCTTGGCTTCGAGGAGGAAATGCCCTGCGTACGTACCAGCCCAGTCGGCCACTTCGCCACCGCCCGGCCAGTAGGAAAATGCCCCGGAAGGAATTTGGAACAACTGAAGTTTGCTGATGGCGGCCTTGATGTTTTTCTCCACGACAATTTTTTGCCCGTCAGTCAGGGGAGCAATTAGATCGACATACAATTGTGGAAAAGCCGCCGAGGTGGTCTGTTCGATACAGCCATGCGGGTATTGCAGGAGCATTGCCAATTGTTTGGAAAGATTGATCGGTGGGATGCTGCTGATTTCCAAGACTGCTTCGGTGATGTCAGTAAAATCGGCGGTATTTCCTGTTTGTGACCAAGTTTTACCGGGCTCAACAACGCCATCAAATATTCGCGTGAGGAGTGGGTTGGGATTGCGCACCTCCAGCTCGATGGTGGCAGAAGCCGTTTCGCCGCCGCCTTCTGCGGTGATAAGAAATTTGGCGATTCCTGTTTTTTGTCCTACTTTCAGGTTAAAATAGGCTATTTTTTCACCTGGTTCGCTGAAGGTCAGGTTTGCCGATCCTGTCCCGCCGATGCTGACAAGGCCTGTTTTTTCCTGTACGGCAATGGTGGCGTTTTTCACTGTTTTTTCCATGGCAAAAACATCCACGGGTAGGCGCAGTGTTTCGCCGGGGCCCAATACACGGGGGAGTGTGGGCATAATCATCAGCGGTTTGCGCACGGGACAGGTTTTTTCGGCATTGCCATAAGCGCCGCTGCCCCCTGCGGAAGGTGGCGCACATAGCACGGCCATGACGCGCACGGATCCGACGTAATTTTCAAGTTTCAAGCGGTGACGCGCGGTTTGCCCCTTTTCCAATTTAAATGGTCCGATGTGCACAACGGCCGGTTTAAAACGGTTTACCGATGCGGGTTTGGCTTTCTGGTTGATGCCATCGCCACCGATGGCTAGGATACGTTCGAGTTCGGCGCCATAAGCCCCCAAGACATAGTCATATACGTCCCAGGTTTTCACCCCGAGGGCTTCTCGGGAAAAGAAGGCATCCCAAGCGTTGGGTGTTTTGAACCGTGTAAGATCCAGCAGTCCTTCATCCACGATGTCAAGGGTATAAACACAGGCCTTTCCGCCCAGTTCCCGGAGGGAAATGTTAAACGGCTCGTCCGGTTTCAGCACATCTGGCATATCGATTTGCGCTTGCAGCCTCGAATTGGGATCTTCTACGTTCACCGGCATCACCCCATACATACGGATGGGCAGGTCGTTTTTCGTTTGTGCATGGGGTTGCAGCAGGCTTACGTGCGCATACACGGTGGGAGCCATACTGGCATCAGCGGTAAATTTCAAGAAATTATCGCCTGCTTTCGCTTCAAACCACAGGTGTTTGGCAACGCGGGCGCCCGTTTCCAAGGTGAGCAAGATGCGGCCATTTTCACTGGCGGGTACTTTGATCGTCACTTCTTCACCGACCAAGTATTTTTCTTGGTTCACAGTAAAAGGCAGCATTGCGGCGGCGTTTCGACTGGCCATGTCATTGAGTTCTTCCGGATAGCCGCTCCAGAAAAAATCGCCACCGGTATGTGCCCCGTTGGTATCGGTAATACGCACGAAATACCGCCCCCAGCCATTGGGTTTTACCTTCCAACTGACTTGCCCGCGCCCATCGGTGCGGAGGGAGGCTTGGTCTATGGCGTTGTTTATTTCACCTGAATTAAAATTGCCCACACCACTGTTGGCGTCTTCATCCCACCACCATCGCCAGTCAACCCGGTAGAGGGCCACGCTGACCGACTGATTGGCCAAGGGTTGGCCTGTTTTATCAACCATTGCGAAGGTGACATTCCCCCCCCGGGCATCCAGCGTTTTTCCTCCCCATTTGTCGGTTGGGATGTAGACCCCCACGTAACGGTCGTAAGGAAACACCTCTAGGGAGAAGTTGTCGGTACTGAAATCGCCACCCTGTTCGAAGGCCCGCACCTTAAAATTGGCGGATAATTTGCCGGGCGCTTCGCTGACCTGTCCGATTTTCAGGGGCACGGTGGCTTGTCCGTTCTGGTCGGTATTTGCGTCAAACAACACCTCCGGTTCTGCGTAGAAATAGCGCGAAGGATCATCAAAGCTGTAGTTTTTGTAGTTGGGGAACTCCGTTTTTCTCGATACCACGGTCATTTCGACCTTTGCTTTCAAGCCTTTGGCAACAGCTCCGTGCAACCAATTGACCTTGAGCGCACCCATGGCGCCGCCTTTACCATCGGTTGTGCGCGAAAAATCGCTGGCCGCCAGTGATTTTTTCCCAAAATCCAAGTTAAGTTTGAGGCGGTTGGGCTTCACCGTTTCAATTTTAAGAGACTTGGTGAAGGTTGCGCTGCCCACCAAGACCTTACAGGTCCAATTGCCTGTGGGCGCATCGGCTCGGGTAACGCAATGGAATGGGTAGACCCCGCCCACGCTGCTCGTTGTAGTTGTGCGGAATTGTACCGTGCCGCGCGGGTCTGTTAAGAGCATCGAGACAGGGTGGCCTGGAGGCAGGTGGCCGGATTTGTCTTCCAGTACAAAGTTTAGAAACAACGAGTCTCCCGGGCGCCACACCCCTCGTTCGCCGTAGATAAAGCCTTTGAGCCCTTTTTGCATCTCAGACCCAGCCACATCGAAACGACTGAGTGACAAGGTATTGCCATCGGCCATGCGCAGGTATCCGCGGCGGTTGGGGCCGGTGGCTACGGCGACAAAGGGTATTTCACGCAATCCTTCCAACTGTACGGTACCGTCATTTTCTGTACGGATTTTTGTCATGGGTTGTAATTGGTAATTGAACAACTCCAATTCGATGCCGCTGAGCGGGGCTGTGGTGTGCAGGTCGGTCACCGCCATGAATAAAGACCCGTCACGGCCAAGTTTGGCGGTGATGCCTAAGTCACTGACAAAGGCATTTCGTTTAACAAAATGGCCTTCATAATAATATTCCTTTGCGCAGGGGTCTTCTCGGTGTTCCCAATTGTAATTGTTGGGGTTTTCGGCAGCGGTGTCATCGTCACCCCACCACCAAGGGTCGTCGTTGCTCCAATAGATACCGCGCTCGCCTCCAAGGATGCTGTTGGCCACGCCAAATTCATCGGTTTTATCGGTGGCAGGTTGTACCGTGGGTTGTGTGGCGCCACAGGAGGTATATTCTTTTCTAAAAGCAATGCGCACCTGATAAATGGCGCCGGGATCCCGTCGAATCATCTCTTGAAGGTCGAGGGCATAGCGTTGCCAAGTTTTGGAGGTTGCGTTTGGATTGAGTTCCGCGAGGTTGAATTTTTTCTGCATGATAATTTTACCAACACGCTCCAATTCAACGTCGCCTTCTAAATCGTTTACTTGTAAATATTGTAAAATATTGCTGTTGAATATTTTAAAAACTTCTACATCAATGGCGCTAAGGCCAACCGCTTCGAATGGAAAGATCACCCCTCCATTCGCTTGTTGTGGAATAATGGCGCCGCGCCCCACCAGTCGTACGCCCGGCTTGAGGTCTTCAAATGTAAGGTTCGTGGTAAAGGCCTCCTGCAGGCTCTGTCCCGAAATGTTTCGAATACTGACATCCACCACCATTTTATGATCGCCGACGATGCGTTCATCGGGATAAACACGCACAAAATTGCCATCGGTGACACAGCGCAGTTTTCCGGCAAAACCTTCCAATCGAATCAGGCCATTCAGGTCTTGCCCGGAAGCCAGGGGGTCGCTGAAGTTGATCAGTACATACTGTTCTTCCACCTGAACGGCGCGGGCAGATAGTACGACAAAGGCATCGAGTGGTGGTACGGGCTGGGTTTCTCGGTGGTTTTTTTGAGCGCCGATGGGTTGGCCTTCCCACCGCAAGTTTACTTGGGAAGGGGCGTTGCTGCGCTCTACCCCCGCTACGGTCCAAGCGTGGGTACGGCCATCGGCGTTGTGTTTCCAACTGACCTGCAGGGCATTGTTGCCTTGTTTGGCCGCCAACATTTGTTCAACTTTAGCACTGATGCAGGCTTCGTTGATGTGGATTTGACCACTTACGGACTGTTTTTTTGGATCGTGGTAATCGGTAGAGATACCATCTGTTACCACTTCATAGGAGAGATCCCGGATGTGAAAATTGAATTCAAATATTTTGGCTGACGTAGGTACTTCCGCGTAGATACGTCCCAATGCTACCCGCGCGGAATATTTTTTTCCGAAGGGGAGTGGTTGTGCGGGTATGAGGAGGATGGTTCTATCGTCT
>JBIPOY010000164.1:0-6930 GCA_044378705.1 Saprospiraceae bacterium | reverse complement strand
CCAACGTTTTAGCTCGGCGGCAGAAAGTGTTTTGGCGTAGTTTTGGCATACGCCGGTAGCACCCACCACATAATCGTCTGGCAAGGAGATTTTCACGTCAAAGTTTCCAAAATTCAAGGCGAATTCGCCTGTTCCGGTGAATTGGTCACTCTGCCATCCTTCAAAGTCGCTGAAAACGCACAATCTTGGGTACCATTGGGTGATGGTGAACAAGTAGTTGTTGTCCTTGGGAAAATATTCATAGCCCCCGCGGCCAAAGGTGATGTTGTTGATACGATCTATGAGGACATAGCTCCACTCGATACTGAACTCAAACTGTTGGCCTGGGGCGAGTGCCTGAGGCAACTCAATGCGCATGACCGTGTTGTCAATAAAATACCGAAGTGGTGCGCCTTTGGCGTCTTTAACGGATTGGATTCGGTGTCCGTAGTCTGTAAATTCCGTCCAGGCTTGGAGCATGCGCATCGCCCGTTCGTTCATCGTTTCTTTGATGTTGTGGGGATGTGCGTGGTGCAGATCATTGGTCGCAGCGTGCTCATTTTCGTCGAGTTGCAGCCACAGATAGCGCAGGTTTTGCGGCGAATTGTTGTAATATTTGACGGATTCCTTACCGGATAGCTCGTGTTTTTCCGGATTTAGGCTGCACTCAATGCGATAATCGCAGCGTTGTTGCCAATAATCAGGCCCAGGGGAGCCGTCCATAGACCGGTAGTTGTTGCCATTGGGTAGCATGGCCCCCAATTGTTCAAAAGCATGGCCATGGTTGTTTGTTTCTTGCGCGGCGATGCGAGCTGAGAATACAAGCAGGAGTAGGGCAAAACAAAGTTGAAACTTCATAGTGAAGAGTGGTAAATTATGACAAGGTTGTGTGTTAAATATGTGGCACAGCGGTGGTAAAGCGGGGTAACAGTGAGCTGAATCTATGTTTCAGGTGTTGGTGATTTCGATCTAGGTACAGTATTCTGTGGCATCAAAAGTATATATTTGCCATATAACGGGCTGAGGAAAGTGATTGAAGTGAATCAAATACTGGATTTCAATAGGAATCTAAATATTAGATCCTAGAAACAACCAACTTGGACAATGTTACAACGGCAAGCACCATATTTTTAAGCATATACTTGAAAATTTGCAACTGGTTAGGTGGCACGCTGTCTGGCCCAAAAAGGCCCATTTTCCGCCATACTTCGCAGATTTTTTTGACCGTAGCGCTGCTACGGCCTACAAAAATCTGCTTCGTCTGGCAAAAAATAGTCACTTTTTTGTCTCAGACGCGACCACGCTAACCAGTTACGAAAATTTTTTGGATCTCATTCTGTGCCACGATATTTTGGCCGATCGCACGTATAGTTGTTCGAGGTAATGGATACGGCGAAAAAAAATCAACCGTGGGTGCACGAAAACTTGTGCAACATTTTTCACCCTTCCATGTTATAGTGTAACTTTGCTCCTTGTTATGTTTAGGATATTCTACCTATTGCTCATTTTACCGATGACCTTTGACGTTGCGTCCTTTCTTCAGGAGCGATTCGATGGTGGTTTGTGTATTGAATGGAATGAGAAGGGTGAAGACGGATCTGATGAAAAGGAAAAAGACCCCAAAGAGTATCGGCGGTATTCCTTCTTGGTGCCTGTCGTTTCGTACGAGTCTTACGTCAACAAAGTAGTTTTTCCGCAAGTTTTCATGTCTGTTTCTGAGCGGTATTGTGTTCCGCTTGACATGCCTCCTGAATGCTGATAGGAGTGTCCTTCCTTGGCTGTTGAACATTTCTCCAACGGATAGCCTTGTCTGGGTGATTTTCCCCATTTTTTTGTGTTGTTCGTCGGTTAAAATGTTTCACATTTGGCCCTCCTACCACCCTGCGAGAGACTGTTGTTTCCACGCGAACAACAAGGTTTTTATCGTGTAGGCCATTGGCTTTTGTGCAGGGCTTAGAGTTGTTTCACGGCGTAGGTTGAACGCGGTCTGGCCTCAAAGGCCTCTTTTTTCGCTATATTGTGCAGATTTTATTGACCGTAGTTGTAGCTACGGACTACAAAAGCCTGCTTCGTCTGGCAAAAAATGCCATATTTTTTTTGTTTCATACGCGACCACCAAAAGTATTCAAAGTATTGATTAGTCAAAAAGGGGCCATTGACCATCAAGGTATTATTCCATTTTCCATGTATTGTATGTAATGGCGCACTTCCATTTTTGGAGATGTTCTATAGCACCATAAATTTCACGTTTTCCAACAATCTTTGGTATTTCCGAGATAAACTTAAGTTATGAAATCCTATTCCTCGTATTTTAAATCAGACGTTCAGGCGGGTCTTGTTGTCTTTCTTGTGGCCCTTCCGTTGTGCTTGGGCATTGCATTGGCCAGTGGAGCCCCATTGTTTGCAGGCATTATATCCGGTGTTATCGGCGGGATAGTGGTTGGGTTATTGAGTAATTCCCAATTGAGCGTATCGGGTCCTGCGGCGGGTCTCACCGCCATTGTGTTGGTGGCGATCACCAGCCTTGGTTCGTACGAAGTGTTTTTGTTGGCGGTTGTATTGGCGGGTATGTTTCAACTGTTGTTGGGTTTTGCCAAGGCTGGTACGATTTCCAATTATTTTCCCTCGAATGTGATTGAGGGCATGTTGACAGCCATTGGATTGATCATCATATTGAAACAATTGCCGCACGCGATTGGGTATGATGCTGACAATGAAGGAGATTTTTTCTTTTTAGAGAAAGGAACCGGGCACAACACCTTTTCATCCATCATTGATGCGGTGAATTATTCACATCCGGGCGCGATCATCGTGACGCTTGTTTCCTTGGCCATCCTCATTGCGTTCAACAAAGTTGCTTTTTTGAAGAATCTCAAGGTAATTCCGGGTGCGCTGATAGCCGTTGTGGCGGGCGTTGTCATCAATGAAGTCTTCAAGTCTAGTGGGTCTAGTTTTGTCATTGCCGAGGATCACCTTGTCAAACTTCCCATGCCAGCCAATTTTAGTGATTTTATTGGGCAGTTTTCGATGCCTAATTTTGCAGCGATCACCAATCCGCAAGTATGGATTGTAGCGATCACGATTGCCATAGTTGCCAGCATAGAAACCCTGTTGTGCATTGAAGCGTCTGACAAATTAGACACGCTGAAACGTTATTCCAATACGAATACGGAGTTGTTTGCGCAAGGCGCAGGCAATATTTTGAGTGGTATGATCGGCGGGTTGCCCATGACGTCTGTGATTGTGAGAACTTCTGCCAACATCAATTCAGGTGGCCGCACTAAAACAGCCACGGTGGCGCATGGTGTATTTTTATTGCTGGCGGTCATCATTATTCCCGGAATACTCAACAAAATACCCTTGGCATGCCTTGCGGCCATATTGTTGATGATTGGATACAAACTAGCAAGTCCCAAGGTATTTAAGCACATGCTGAAAATGGGAAAGTACCAGTTTGTGCCTTTTATCATCACGGTGCTGGCAGTTGTATTGCTTGATTTGCTGAAAGGGGTAGCGATTGGCTTGGTGGTCAGTATTTTTTATTTACTCCGTTCAAATCTGAAGCTGGCGTACTTCTTTAAGAAGGAATCTTTCCAAGAGGGGGAAGTAATTGTCATTCGCTTGGCGCAAGAGGTGTCTTTTCTGAATAAAGCGGCCATTAAGCAAACCCTAACCCACCTGCCCGAGGGTAGTAAGGTGGTGATAGATGCTACCGATACCTTTTACATAGACCATGATGTGCTGGAACTGATCCGTGATTTCAATGGCGTTACGTCAAAGGAAAAGAATATTGAGGTTACGCTGCGAGGATTCAAAGAAGACTATAAAATGGAGTCGTCGTTGCAGCATGTTTCTAGCACCCAATAACAAACACGGAATTGGATCTCCATAAGGTCCCTAACTTACAGCCCTTCAAATATGGAAAATATGGTTTCGGTAATAGAAGATATTCAGGCAGGAGAGCAACCTGCTTCGGCTGTCCATTTGGCAAGTGATGCCACGACATACTCGTCCGGTAGATTTGATGTATCTGCGGTAATACAGCATTTGCGACATTATTTGCCTGCTCAATCGTCGCTCAAAGACTTTATACACCACAACTCACTACATGCTTTTCAGCATCTAAAGTTTTACCCGGCCATTTTTCAGGCGGCAGGAATATTTGGTTTTCAGGTGACGTTGAGGTTGGAGGAGTATCGCCGTTTGTACCACAACAACCGTATTCGACCGGAGGTGTTGGACGAGGTGTTGAGACAACGAAAAGGTGTACTGAATGATCAGCAGTGGAAGGATAAAATGCTGTTGAAATCATACAGTAATACTTCTCACCCACTCATTGGTCGGCTGCGTGCCCAATGGCGCGAAAAGTTTCATTTTGACGTAGAGGCCAAGGTTCAGCCTTTGTTGTTTAGGGTTCTTTCTTCTTATTTGGATCAGGGGGTTGCCACCTGGAAATTTCCGATCGACAGCGGAGGTTTTCTCGCAACCATACGAAAACTGGAGGGCAGTGGTAAGGTAAGTTTGTTTAAAACCAAACGGGCCAGGCGGTTATTGTTTGACAGTCGTTGTGACATTCCGCAACTATTGAAGCTGGTCGTGGGGAGCGAAACGTATTTTTCTCAGTACCTTTTTGACCAGCAGTTCAGCCATCAAGGTTGGTCGGGTTTCATCTCTTCTCTTGAAGACAAGCCGGAGGCGCTGCTCGATCCTCGTCCCGTTACATTAAGTGATTTAATTGCTTTTGAATTGCTGTTGGAATTGGATGCACTGGATTATTTTGTGGGTAAAGATTGGCAACCTTTGTGTAGCCGAGTAGATGAACCACCCATTGATTTTTTTCAGGAAAGACCTATTGACGAATTTCAGGAGGTATGTTCGCTTTGGCAGGATGCATTCGAGTGGAGTTACTACGATGCGGTGCTTGCGGGAATGACAACCGCCGCCGCCGCCGGAACGGATACCGATTCAACCGCCCGTAGTTTTCAGGCGGTTTTTTGTATTGACGAGCGGGAGTGTTCTCTGCGTAGGCACCTTGAGTGTTCTGATTCCTTGTGTGAGACGCTGGGAGCGCCTGGTTTTTTTGGTGTGGAATTTTATTTCCAGCCGGAGTATGGGAAGTTCTACGAGAAATTATGCCCTGCACCGGTGACCCCCAAGTACCTCATCAAGGAATTTGGCACGGGAGAGGTGAGGGCACATGAATTGCTGTATTCCGGAAAAGTACAACGGCCGATTCACGGTTTTTTTTCCAGTCTTACGTTGGGTTTTTTGGCTGGCACAAAAATTTTTCAGCACCTCTTTTTTCCGAAAATGAGTCCTGCGATCTCCAACGCTTTTGCGCACATGAACCATCGTGCACAGCTTACCATGGAGCATAAGAACGATGACGATCGAGAAAATGGCTTACAAATAGGGTTTACGGTGCCTGAAATGATCGTCCGTGTAGAAGCGCAACTTCGGGGTATGGGTCTTGTGAAAGACTTTGCCCCCATTGTGTACATCATCGCCCATGGTTCTAGCAGCGCCAACAACCCGCACCATGGCGCCCACGATTGCGGTGCTTGCAGCGGGCGGCCCGGCTCGGTGAATGCTCGGGTATTTGCATACATGGCCAATCATCCGGAAGTGCGCGCCGGGTTGCGCCACAATGGTCTTCATTTGCCGGTTACAACGCAATTTGTCGGGGGCATGCATGATACTGCGGCAGATGAAATTGACTTTTTTGACGAAGACAACCTCACGCCTCAGAATACGGTATTTCACCAGCGGCATAAGAAGGTCTTTGAAACAGCGCTTGACCTTAACGCCAAAGAACGGTCGCGGCGCTTTGCCTCCATCAAAACAAAAGGTAGTATCCATCGTATTCGAAAGGCCATCAAAGAACGTTCTGTATCACTTTTTGAACCACGCCCTGAGTTGGGGCATGGTACGAATGCTCTTTGCGTGGTGGGAAGGAGAGCGCTCACAAAGAAATTGTTTTTAGACCGTCGCGCGTTCCTCAATTCCTACGACTACCGTACCGACCCGGAGGGCAAACTACTTCCCAATATCATGCGCCCCTTGGGGCCCGTTTGCGGGGGTATCAACCTTGAATACTATTTTTCAAGGGTAGATAACTATAAAATCGGTGCAGGTACGAAGCTGCCACACAATGTTGTGGGGTTGTTTGGGGTGGCCAATAGCAGCGATGGCGATCTGCGTCCCGGTCTCCCTTTGCAGATGATTGAAGTCCATGATCCTGTTCGCCTGCTCATTGTTGTAGAGCATTTCCCTGAAGTGGTCTTGAGTGCCATTCAGTCGTCCACGGAGATGTATGAGTGGTACATCAACAACTGGGTACACCTCGTTGCCGTACACCCCGAAACCGCACAATGCTACTATTTCAAAGAAGGAAAGTTTAGTCGATACACCCCTTTGTCGGAGCAGGTTGTTGTCGCGGGTGAATTCCATGGGTTGGTGGAAACGGCCCAGGAGATGAAGACAAACCGAATTGAAGATGCTACGAAAGAAAACCTACCTGTCATGATTTTGAATTAATTCCGCTATGCCTCTCTTGTTATCTTGTCTTGTTTTTTTACCTGCCATTGGTTTTCTCCTGAGCTTGTTCGTTACACGTGGCAACGAAAAATTGCTTTCAGCCTTGGTCATCACTGTTACCGGATTGCATCTGCTCCTAGGTGTGGTGTTCATGGTTGTATGGTGGGTGGGTGGCCACGCAGTACTGGATGTTAAAAGCCTGCTGTTGTACCAAAGTCATGATTTTGAGTTTTTTCTTGATTTTTATTATGACAATGTTACGGCTGTTTTTTCTTTGGTGGGTTCAAGCCTGACGCTGATGGTAGCGGTATTCAGCCGGTATTACATGCACCGTGAGCCTGGTTTCAAGCGTTATTTTTGTGCAGTCATGTTATTTTTCACGGGTTACAACTTTGTTGTTTTCAGTGGTAATTT
>JBIPOY010000163.1:0-6978 GCA_044378705.1 Saprospiraceae bacterium | reverse complement strand
CAGGTCAAAGTAGAGCAGTTAAAAACCATTTTTGTCAGTAGAAACCAAACGGTGGACCAAAACTCGCAGTTTCGGATGGTTTCCGGCATATATGCGAGCCCGGTGGCAGACAGTACGGATGGGAAAGGAGCGCGGGAAAATACATTTGTTGAGGGATGGCCGAGTTTGGGTGAGGAGCAGCGGTACCTCAGCTCAGAGCAAAGAACCATGCCGGATGCAAGGGTCGGGTTTGCGATTGCCTCTCCAACCCTCAAATTAAGTTCCGGCTTTCGGCAGGTAGAGGTGTCTTTTACCTTTACCAAAGAATCCGTTCAGCACCTGACCACCCTGCTCATAGACATCGCCAACAACCGTGGACTGAAGCCGGAAGAAATTTTTTATTTCGTATTCGCCTCTTCTTTGACACTCGATATCACGGGTGAAAAAGGATGGATACCCATCAAAGAGTATCAATTTGTGCCCGAAGAAGACTGGAGTTCGGGTGTTATTACGCTTTCCTTCGCGTTTGATCAGGCAACGCCACCCATTGTTTCGTACGACGAAGCGGTGCACCAAGCCGGGTATCAATTGGACAGGCCGGTACTGCGAATACTGTTGGCGGGATCGGATTCCAACCATCCATATTCGTTTCTGGAAGGTCTGCGTCTTCTGGAAATAAAAGTTATGGCGAAGGTTCAAAAGCTCAGGAATTTGTCGGTGTACAACAACTTTGGCTTGTTGGATACCAGCAACTCCGTAGAAATATTCGGCCCGATACCCAAGCCGGGGTCGTATCTATTGGTCGGACACGAGGAGCTTTTTTCAAAAAATATAACGTCCATCGGGCTCTCGTGGGCGTTTGATCCGCTGCCCATTGAAGTGGGTGGGCTCAAGGAATATTATGCCGCGTACAACCGAAAAGTGGACAACGCAAGTTTTAAAATAAGGATTAGTGCGCTCTCAGATTATACCTTTAAACCTGAATTGGCGGAAAAAAGACAACAGTTTAACCTGTTTGAATCTGATAAAAATGGCAGATTAAAAAGTTCCCTGAGCCTCAATACCATTGATTTGAAGCTGTTAGACATACGCCCTGCCTATGATTTTCACAAGGAAGAGCTCAATGATGCGATCAATAAACTCAGAGCAGGTATGCTCAAAGTGGAACTGACGGAACCGTCCTTTGGTTTTGGCTTCGACCTGTTCCCGCGAATTTTTTCGGAGGCTGTAACCGAGAACGCCGTACCTGTCACCATGCTCCAGGGAGAAAAGCCAAAAAAACCGCTGCCCAATATTCCACTGGTGCCAAAAATAAGTCAAATACAGGTTGACTACGAAGCCACGTCTTCCTTGGTTTTCGATACCAGAAGGTCTTACGAAAACGATCCGACTTCTGAAGAGTCCTACTTGCATATCTATCCTTTCGGCTATTCCAAACTTTTTTCAGGGGGAAGGGCGGTTGACAACAATGTTTTGCCCCAGTTTATGGAAGAAGGGGAACTCCACATCGGTTTGTCGGGATTGAATCTTCCTCAGCCCATTCACCTGCTTTTTGAACTGTCGAGGAGTGATAAATGGGAATTTGCCCATGCCTTAAACCTTGAATGGCATTATCTGAGCGCTGATAAGTGGAAGCCTTTTTCACAAAGTCAAATATTGGAAGATTCAACCAAAGGGCTGATTGTGACGGGGATTCTATCCATGGAACTCCCGGAGGATATGACCAAAGACAACCATTTACTCCCGGAGCGTTATTATTGGATCAAGGCATCTGTGCCACAAAAAGCAGAATTGATCAGCAGAATTGTGCGTATTCAGGTAAATGCACTCACGGCAACCAACTCCACGGAAGCCATAGAAGCAGATACATTTACCGGTATTCCAGCGAATACCATACAGAATTTTGTCGTCCCCATCCCCGGTATCGTCAACATTCATCAAATTTATCCCAGTTTTGGGGGTAGGGAAGAGGAGCATGAGCGGGTGTTTTACGCCCGTGTCAGCGAATCCCTGCGACATAAAAACCGCAGTATTGCACGCTGGGATTTTGAACGGATTGCTTTGAGCAAATTTGACTGGCTCTCGCAGGCAAAATGTATTGGTCATGTGGGCAATGAACTCTTTGTCCCAAAGGGTGAAGTGTACCTCGTAGCCATTCCGAAAGTAGCCCCACTCAGTAGGTTCTACGAGCCCAAACTCAGTCCGGGAGACATCCGACAATTGGAAGACTACTTGCAAAGTACCTGTAACCCATTTGTAGGGGTCGTGGTGCGCAACCCAAGTTATGAATACGTGCGAATTAAGTGTAAAATAATGTTCAATTCTCCTTCTTATGGATTGATATTAAAGCAATTACAAAGAGATATTTTAGAGTATATTTGTCCTTGGTTCTACTCCGAAAATGTCAACGCTTCCTTGGGGGGCACCCTAAAAAAATCTGAACTGATCAAATTCATCCAGTCAAGAAGTTATGTTACCTACCTGACCGGAATCTCCATCATCCAGTTGCAATCCAACCTAAAAGGGGAGTATTTGCTTTTGGATACCGCTGTCATGGAGGAAGACGACGAGTTGATCCAAGGCGGCACCCCTTGGTCTGTGTTGGTGCCCAGCCAGTATCATGATATTGAGGTACTCCAACGGGAAGAGTATTATCCACCGGAGCCGACCTCTTTTTCAGATTTGCGTATAGGCGAGAATTTGGTTGTGACCAGTGAGCCTGCTCTGGTTGATGACCGAACGCAAAAAGCAGTGGTTGCAGGGGAGGCATTGCCGTCGCAACCCTATCAATTTACCATCAAGATTTGACGAATATGACATTGTTAAACCGCCAAACCCTCAAGAACTATTTCAAAAAGGGGAGCTTTCCAACAGAGATGCACTTTTCTCACCTGATTGATTCCATGATCAATATAGTAGATGACGGAATTGGCCGTGGTGTGGATGAGGGTTTTAGGATTTCTCCCCTGGGTTTTTCGAAACGTCTGATTTCTTTTTTTGGAAGCTACAAAGACAAACAACCTTCCTGGCACATCAGCTTGAACGACAACGACGTGGATGGACTGAGTTTTCAGGAGGGCGATCAAGGCGTGCGTCTGAGTTTGAGAAAAGGGGGAAATGTTGGGATCAATACACTCAATCCGGTGCACACTTTGGAGGTGAAAGGTACCTGTGGATTTGAAACTCGGACGGGTACGTTTAAAAAAGGAAAAGTTCCCGGGGACGGAAAATGGCATAACATCATCAGCGGGCTTGATCAGGTACAGGCTTTTGAAGTGATGGCCCAGATAAATGGACGCCCTTCGAGCGGAAAATATGCTATTTCGCACGCGCTCGCACTGAGTACCTTCGGCGGTCGGATGTCCAAATGGAAAGTCAGAAATACAGCTGCCTATTATGGGGGTTTTTTCAATCGGCTACAGTTTAGATGGGATGGCTCGGTGCACCATTACGCATTACAAGTTAGAACCCGGACGCATTATGGTTTGAACGACCGGAATGGGGAACCATATTTTATCCAATACAACATTACCCGGTTGTGGAATCCGGAAGAAATTGATCAAAACGATGCCTCAGCGGTGATATTATGAAAGAAGCCAGGTCAATAGCCAAGGCGTTGCCGGAGGCAAAATCTATGCAGTATGAATTCCTGTTGGCAAAGGGAATTGCATTTGCGCAGCAGTTTTCCGGCGGTTTATGGAGTGATTTTAATTACCATGATCCCGGTGTAACCATCCTGGAGCAACTTTGTTATGCCATTACCGACTTAGGATATCGGACAAATTTTGATATTCAAGATTTGTTGCTCCATGCCACCGATTCGTTTGACCTACCTCAAAACAATCTATTCTTTAGCCCGTCTAATATTTTTCCCTGTGACCCACTGACCGCCATTGACTACCGGCGCTTGATTATTGACCGCATTAAAATGGTGCGAAATGCGTGGGTATTTCCGGTGATGGATGACCCTTCCGGTTATAAAGGTCTCTATCGGATTATGATTCAATGTGGTCTGGACATAGACGAAGTTACACGGGCGGCTGTAAGCGATGAAGTGGAGCAATTGTTTCAAGCACACAGACATTTGGCGCAGGATTTGAAAGAAATTATATTGCTGGAAGAAGACCTCATCAGCTTTTCCGGTAAAATAAACATCACATCCGATGCCATTGGAGAAACCGTGTTGGCCCATTTGTACAGCGCTATAGACAATTATATCAATCCGGAGGTGCATTATTACGATCCATTGGAACTGATCGAGCAGGGCAAACCGCCTGAACAGATATTTGATGGCCCCCGCCCGGAGCATGGGTATATTAAACCCGACGAACTAAACCCCAAGTTGAACGCCATTTACATTGCTACCATCCGGGATATTATTCTTAAGGTGAATGGGGTACAGGACATTGAATCGTTGACCGTCATGAAAAACGGGATTAAGGTGAGCGGTGATATTGTAGAAATTGCCGACAGCCGTTACCCCGTTGTTTGGAACAATATTGAGTTCTACAATGATGTACCCCAACGGCTAGAATTTTACAAAGAACAGGTATTATATGAAATTGATCCTGTCAGCACCAGGCAACTCTATGATTCCATCATTGCATCGGATCAGATTTCTTATCTGAAAAAAATAAAATACGACGAACCATTGCAGGAATCGGCTTTCCGGGAAGAGCAGATCAAGGATTATTATTCTGTTCAGCTTGAATTGCCGGAAGTGTACGGACTGGGAGAGAGGAGTTTGTCGGCCAGCGCCGACCACAAAAGAATTGCTCAGGCCAAGCAATTAAAGGCTTATCTGTTGTTCTTTGAGCAAATAATGGCCAATTATTTGGCCCAATTATCGAGTGCGCGGCGGTTGTTTTCTGTCGAAGAGGATATTCAGCAAACGTATTTCAGCCAGGTCCCTACGGATATCCCTGAACTGAAGAGTGTGTTGATACCGGAAAGTACGGCTGATTATTTGGAAGAAATTCGCGCCATCGGCGAAGATCAGTTCACATTTATGCATCGCCGTAACCGGGCCTTGGATCATCTTCTCGCCAGATTTAGCGAACGTTTTCCGGCAGAAATGTTGAAACGATACGATAACAACAACAGCCTGAAAAACCAAGAAGATACCAACCAAGAAATGATTGCTGCAAGGGTTCGATTGCTGAAAGACTATCCCGATGTGAGTAGATCCAGGGGTACAGCGTTTAATTACCGAGCAGCATCGTGGGACACACAAAACATTGCAGGAATCGTTAGAAGGGCTTATCTGTTGCTCAACATCGCCAACCCCTGTTCGCGATCCCTCGTTCAGCCCATACTGGAGATAGGAGATATTGAGCCCGTGGAGGAGGTAACCGGTGTTTGGCGGGAAGCAACCATTGAAACCGAAGAGGGTCAGGCACTTCAGGTCTTTCAAAAAGACGGGGATGCGTATGGCCCCGATGAACTTTCATACTATTCGTCCCATCGAGATTTTATCGAAGATTTATTCCTTTTCGGATCGTCTGATAAGTACTACAAAATCATCAAACCTGCCAACGACCCCCTCAGCAAGTATTGTATATTGTATCTGGGTCAAGTCATCCGAAAACCAGTAGTTGTTTACCAGAGCCATGTATTGGTGGATTGTCAGGAAAAAATTCAGGCGGCCATTGAAAAATTCCATTACTTAGATCGGGTGTGTGAAGGCTTTCACCTGGTCGAGCATATATTGTTGCGCCCGAAAGAAAAAAAGTTGTTCCGCTTCAATTTGTTTGGAAAAGACGGAGAGGTGTACATGATCGGGTATCACCCGGGAGATTTTAATACACAGCGCAATGTCGCAGAGGATGTTTTCGTGTTGGGTTGTAAAGTATCTAACTACGGATTGGTAAAACTCATAGAGGAAAATACCTATCAAGTGGTGCTGTACGATTCGTCACACAATCCTGTTGCAAAATTTAACAAAGACTTTTATTCCAATATTAGTGCCCAAAAAGAAATAGAAAGAGCCGCCGAGTACTTGTCAAGTATTGCCATTGGCGCCATCAGCCCCGATGAAATGTACGAAATTACACAGGAAAGCACGGTCATGGATGAATTTCCAAATGATTTTGGATTCTCCCATGAATGTACACTGGTGTTGCCAAAATGGCCCTCCCGTTTTCAAAACAATGAATTTAGAAATCTTATTGCGCAGGTGATGGAAGAAAATATTCCTGCCCAATTAAAAGTCAACATGGTGTATGTTGGCGTTGAAAAGATGGCCGA
This sequence comes from Saprospiraceae bacterium, assembly GCA_044378705.1. Classification (GTDB taxonomy): domain Bacteria; phylum Bacteroidota; class Bacteroidia; order Chitinophagales; family Saprospiraceae; genus M3007. Next base: position 753 of record JBIPOY010000163.1, on the reverse strand, counting down.
ATTTGAAAATTTATACACCGATTGGCTGGCTGAACACGCTTCTAACCCATCAAACTTTGGTCCATTGGATCTGCTTTCGCTCCGAATAATTCAGATGTTGATGCGCTTCAGTGTTTGAATGTAAACTGTTCAATGGCTTCCAATAATTACCACCTCATTCAAAAACAGATATTTGACATCACCCTGGAGCATCAGGCTGATCTTCCTGTAGTATCCAAGGAGTTGGAGCGGCTGTTGGCGTCAGAATTGTCTTCCTTTATGGATGAGTTGTTTTCTCATGGTTTCCCAAAGGATTATACCATACGGATTCCCGCAATAGAAATAGAGCTGGGGAAAATTGAACTCCGTAATTTTTCCGCCGTTTTTGCTGCCAGATTTAGACAAAAACTTACCACTGCGTTTGAACAATGTCTTATTGCCGAACAAGGATCTCTCAATCCTTCTTTGAAGTTTGATAAGCCCGACCGGGATTTGGAGCTGGTCCGTTTTTTTATTCAACGAGGGTATTATCCTTGGTGGGGAGGGCGTTCAGACAGCCATTTGGATCCATTGTTCCGGCAATTGATTGCGATCAGAAAGCGCAAAACCCGCCAAATGGTGCTGACGGAGGGCCGTGAAGTGCCCCACAGACAACGCATCGTACACCAATTTCAGGATGAAACACTGTACAGGCTCTTTGGAATTTTATCCGCCGATCCGGATGATTTTTTCCGATACCATGTGGATGACCTCATCGCCGTACACCAAAAACGA
>JBIPOY010000162.1:0-7008 GCA_044378705.1 Saprospiraceae bacterium | reverse complement strand
CTGGTGGGCAGACAGGTTTCGAATTTTGATGCCGGCGATTTGGTGTTGCTTGGGCCCAACCTGCCACACACTTGGTCGGGCAACGACCCTGTAAGCCCCCATGAAATGTCAAGATCGATTGTCATCCAATTCAAAGAACATTTTGCAGGCGCGCAGTTTTGGAACATACCCGAAATGACCGTCATTCGACACCTCTTTCAAAAAGCCCAATCGGGCCTCTTGATCAAGGGGAAAACACGGGACAACGTAGCCCGCAACATGACTTCCGGCATCGGGAATACACCGTTTGAAAAAATGTTACAACTGGTTGATAACCTGCACTGTATCGCAACTTCTGACGAGACGGAACTGATAGACCACCAATTCACACACCACCTGCCCACGGGCGTTGAATCAGAGCGGTTTCAAAAGGTGTATTCCTACCTGATGGAACACTATCGGGAAGAAATTCCCTTGGAAACAATCGCCGCCATTGCCAACCTGACCCCAACCTCTTTTTGCCGTTTTTTTAAAAAAATAACCCGGAAAACTTTTGTGGATACACTCACAGAATTCCGGTTAAAACACGCCTGCCAGCTGCTCTCCACCACCGTGGTCCCCATCTCTGACATCTGTTTTGAAAGCGGTTTTGGCAACATCTCGTATTTTAACAAAGAATTTAAAAAATCCCTCGGACGCAGCCCCATGCGCTATCGCAAAATGTTTATTCCCTTGTAAGTGGAGCAAAATACCCATCACAATGCGATTCAACGTGCCTGCCTTTTACCTAAAACAGCGTTGTTGGAGGCATTCGTGTCGCCTTGCAACGGATAGTAGTCGAATTGGTTACCTTTGCACTCGGAATGGGCATCCTGCCATCCAAATGCATTCCTAAGTAGCTCCCTTCTTTATTCAGTATTCAGCAAACTCCTCCCTGTGAACTTTCTTACCCTCGAAAACATCACCAAAAGCTACGGCGAAAAGGTCTTGTTCCAAAATATCAGCCTCCACATAGACAAGGGGCAAAAAATTGGCCTGATTGCCAAGAATGGCACCGGCAAAACAACCCTCATGCGGGTCATCGCGGGCAAAGAAGGCTCTGAAGGCGAACGCGCCAAAATTATCTTGCGAAAAGACATCCGCATCGGCTGGCTCGACCAAGAGCCAAAATTCCATCCGGAACTGGATGTGCTGTCTGCCGTACTCGACCCGGCCAACCCCTTGGTTCGGGTGCTCCAGCGCTACGAACATGCCCTCGCCCACCCGGAACTCATCCAAGAACTCCAGGATGCCATCGCCGAGATGGACAACCAAAACGCTTGGTCGTTCGAAGCCAAAGTAAAGGAAACCCTGTTCCGTTTCCGAATGGAAAACTTTGAACAAAAAGTAAATACGCTCTCCGGTGGGCAGCAAAAACGACTCGCATTGGTGAAAATACTGCTCGAAGAGCCCGATTTTCTCATCCTCGATGAGCCGACCAACCACTTGGATGTGGAAATGATCGAGTGGCTCGAAGAGTACCTGCAAGCACCCGGCATCACCCTCTTTATGGTTACCCACGATCGCTATTTTTTGGAAAACGTATGCGACAGTATCTTGGAGTTAGACGGCGGTGTGCTGCGCCGGTACTCCGGTTCTTATTCCGATTACCTAGAAAAAAAAGCACAGCGAGAAGAAAACGAAGCCACCACCTACGAACGCCAAAACAAACTCCTCAAAAACGAGCTCGACTGGGTTCGCAAATCGCCACAAGCGCGTACTACCAAAGCCAAAGCGCGTGTTGATGCCTATTTCGACCGAAAAGAAGCCAACGACGGCCTGCGGAAAAAAAGCGACGAAATGACCCTCGCCATCAAGGAAACTTGGCTGGGCGGTAAAATCGTGGAACTCCACAACGTCAGCAAGGCCTTTGGATCCAAAAGATTGATTGAAAACTTCTCCTACAAGTTCAAACGAAAAGAACGCATCGGTATCGTCGGACAAAACGGCGCAGGCAAATCTACCTTCCTAGAACTCATTACCCAAACCTTGGCGCCCGATACCGGAAAAGTCGTGGTCGGCGATACGGTAAGTTTCGGCCATTACCGACAAGAAGGCATCAAACTCGGCGAAGACAAACGCGTTATTGATGCGGTACGCGATATTGCCGATTATATCCCCCTCGAAAAAGGCAAGGAAATATCCGCAGCGCAAATGCTGGAGCGGTTCCTGTTCAGCAGATCTCAGCAACAAGTATATGTGAGCCAACTCAGCGGAGGAGAACGCCGCCGGCTTTATCTCCTCATGGTGCTGATGAAAAATCCCAATTTCCTCATCCTCGATGAGCCTACCAACGACCTCGATGTGCTGACACTTCAGGTTCTGGAAGATTTCTTAGAAGATTACCCGGGATGCCTGGTGGTGGTTACACACGACCGATATTTTATGGACCGACTGGTAGATCACCTGTTTGTTTTTGAAGGAAACGGCCAAATCAAGGACTTTAATGGCACTTACGCGGAATACCGCGCACTCAAACGAACAGAAGCCGGCACCAACAACCAAAAATCTGCCGGCAATAGCGCTGCACCAACCGTCAATCGAGCCACTTCCAACCCTAGTACGCTGACCAGTACGGAAAGAAACGAGATGAAAAAACTCGAAAAAGAAATTGCTTCCGCCGAAAACCGCAAGCGCGATATCCTAGAAAAATTCAACGACACCAACCTGTCTGCCACCGATGCCGGTAAACTCTCTACAGAACTGGGAACCCTACAACAAGCATTGGAAACGAAAGAGTTGCGCTGGTTGGAACTGGCGGAACGGGGCGGATAATACCCCCCAATTGCTGTATTGCTGCCGCAAAAAAAATCGAAATCATCGGCCATACAGGACACTGATTTTGTGTCAAATTTGCACCTAAAGTGCATAGAACCACTTTGTGTTGACTTAAAGGCCGTATCATGCACCTGTATTCGGGCTTGAACCGCTACTTTTGCGCGATTTTTATTGACAACACATCATGCACGAGGAACATACCACCGACCAGACGGCCACACAACCACTACCGCCTGCAACAGCAAAGCCCGGTTTTTTTGAAAAAATTACCCATTGGGAGCTTTGGCCTGGCTGGGTACTGTATGTCACCCTCGCCCCATGCTGGCTTTACTACGTAATTCGTGCGCGCTCCTTTTGGTTTTTCACAGCTTCCAACCCCACCATCCCTTTTGGTGGCTACGAAGGTGAAACCAAAACAGATGTGTACAAGCAGTTGCCGGACGATAGCTACCCCCGTACGGTACTGAACAAACCCGGAGAGGATTTCGATACCGTAAAACAACGCGTAGCCGATGCCGGATTCCAATACCCTTTCATCGTAAAACCGGATGTAGGACGAAAAGGACTGCTGTTCCGGAAATTAGATACCGAAGCGCAACTCCGGGAATACCACCTCTATTGTCCAATGGATTATCTGGTACAGGATCTGGTGGATCAACCCATGGAACTGGGGGTGTTTTACGTGCGCCACCCCTCCCAGCAAACCGGGAAAATCACGGGCATTATCCTGCGCGAATCACTGGAAGTATGGGGCGATGGCAAAACAACGCTCCGGGATCTCATTGTTCAACACCCACAAGCCGGAAAACGTGCGGAAGAAATGTGCCGGAAACACGAAGACCTGCTCGATTGGGCGCCCGCCGACCGCGAACGCTATGTACTTTCGTATGCCATCAACCGCAGCCGTGGCGCCAGACTGCGCAACCTCTCCCACGAGGCCGACGCAGAACTCACTGCGTTTTTTGACAAGATCAGCCTGCACAGTGGCGCTTTTTTTTGGGGGCGCTACGATGTCAAATGCCACTCCATTGCTGACCTGAAACAGGGAAAGAACTATGCTATTCTTGAATACAACGGCGCCGGGGCCTCACCAAGCCATATTTACCATTGCGGTATGTCTTTGTGGCAGGCATACGGCGTCATTCTCTACAATTGGAAGCTTCTTTTTGAAGTGTGCAAGTGGAACAACGATCACGGTGTTCCATATTGGCCTTTTTGGAAAGGCTTGCGTTACCTTCGCACCGTCAACCGCCATTTGGATCTGCTAGACCAATACGATTGACCTTAGACCATTCACACCACTGATCGCGATCGAAGCAACATGAAAAGCATATTCAGGGTCTTCTATTCAGGCCTTTCCATCAGTCTTCTGGGTTCCATGGTAATTGGTACGATCAGTGTATCGGCAATGCAGATCAGCATTACCGAAGGCGTGCGCCCAGCCATAAATTTTTCATTGGGAAGTATTGTAGCCGAGGTCATTTATGTCCGCCTGCTGCTGGTAGCCCTTTCCTGGATCCGCAAACAGGACCATGTTTTCAAAATCCTGGAGTGGGTATCTGTTTTCATCGTAGTCGTTTTGGCTGTGGGTAGTTTTAAAGCAGCGCTGGGCCACCACAATGCCCAAAACCCCTTGTTGTCCCAAACCATGCACCGATTTTTACTCGGTTTTTCCATGCGCTCCATCAGCCCTGCAGCCATACCTTTTTGGTTGGGTTGGAGTTCCGTTTTGTACGCCAAAGAAATCCTCCAAAATAAAAAAGGATTTTTTAATGGCTATCTGGCAGGCATCGGCCTCGGCACTTTTATTGCCCACTGTATTTTTATTTTTGGTGGTAAATTGGCCGTTGAAAAACTTGATGCAGGCCAAGATGTCATAAACTTTGTCATTGGTTGCGTCTTTACAGCCACCGCTGCCATCCAAATCTGGAAAATAGCGACCAGAAAAGATGCTGTTGAAAAATTACACGAAAAAAAACCGGATGCTTCACCAGACCAAACTTCTCCAGCAAAATGATTGGAATTGTTGGCGGCATTGGACCGCTCGCAGGCATTGATCTGTACAAGCGCATCCTTGAACATACTGCTGCGCAGTCTGACCAAGATCATTTGCCCGTATTACTGGCCGCCCTTCCAGGCGAAATTTCAGACCGAACGGCCTTTTTAAGAAGCGGATTGGGCGAAAACCCCGGCATCGGCATCGCTAAAATAGTCCTGATGCTCGAAAATGCCGGCGCAAATCAAATCGCCATCGCATGCAACACCGCCCATGCTCCTGCTATTTTTGACGCCATGCGCCAATACCTGTACCGGAAGGGCTCTACCGCTGAAATCATACACCTGATTGACGTAACTACGCAGGCAATATCCAATCATAGCATTGATTTTCAACATATTGGAGTACTTTCAACCACAGGAGCCTATAAAATCGGTTTGTTTCAACAAGCCCTGACAGCAATCGGGCTTAGCCCCGTAATACTACCCTTTGATCAACACGAGATACTCGTACACGAATCAATTTACGAACTCAAACTCTTCGGAGAAAACGTAGCGCAACAGGTGATTGATAACCTCAATTCCGCCATCCTCGCATTGAAAAACCTAGGGGCAGAGGCTGTTATCCTAGGCTGCACCGAAATCGGTATGGTCGAAAACTTACTCGACTTCAGGGGAATGGCCGTTTTCAACCCCAATACCATTATGGCCCGGACCCTGATTCAACAGCACAGCCCTGATAAACTAAAAAGACGGTGAACCACCGTTACAACGCTGGTGCCAGCAACATCTGACCACCCTATTGTTCGAGGATTCACCGCCGGTACCTGTATTACTGCACCCGATCGTACTGGCAACAACCGTGCAGTTTTGCATACACCTTGTCGTCGGCTTTCACCAGGTCGGTATCGTGGCCAACAGCCGCCACTGCCTTGTGCACCTTTGCGGGGGTCACTTTTTTGCCGTTGAAGGTGATGGAGAGAATCTTTGTATCCACGTCCCAATCAGCCGATTTAACGCCCTTTATTGAAGCGGCTTTTTCGATGCGTTGTTCACACATACCGCAGTTGCCATACACCTTAAACTTTGCGGTCATTAACGCCGCATGGCCCCCTTTTTGTGCTTGTAGGGCACCTGTACTGAACAATAAAAACAAACTGAAAACAAATCCGTATCGCATGGTAATGGCTGTTTAAAAGTTAGAAAACAGGGGCAATATTGCATCAATACTACCCTGAAAATAAAAACAAACGTTTCTACAAACCTGCCGGAGCAAATCGAAGACCCAAGTAGCCTATCTGCCGCATCATCGGAGCCCACACCTGCGACCCATTAAAAAACGGACTTTCAGGCTCGTCAGCCGCGATGATCGCATGGTGTTGCTGGTATCCGGTAATGTTTTCACAGCCCGCATACAGTTCCCATTTGGGTCCAAAACGACGGGTTACCTGTGCATTCCACAGCCCAAACGTAGGCGTAGTAAGCGGAAAATCATGGGTATAGCGGTGTGGCACGGCAGAATTGTCGGGCAAGCGCTGTTCCCCTATTATTTGTACATACGTGGTAAATTGCCATACTTTGGTGGGGGTAACATAATCCAACGTAACAAGCCCGCGGTGTCTGGCCACCAAGGGTTGTGTTTTCAACTTGCCATCCGCAAAAGCAGCGCGCACGTCATTCCACTTAAACGCAAGTTTCACGTCGAGCCCCTTCAAAATATTGTACTGAAAATACACCAGCAAACTGTTGCTGAATGACTTACCCGGGGAATTGTAAAAAGACACTGATAGGGTGGTATCCGTTCCGGAAATGGTGGGAGGTTGCTCTACATCCACCAATACCTGATTGACAAAATCGGTGCGGTATAGATCAACGCTGAAATTCGCATCGCGGTGGGCTATTTTGAAATCACGGGTATAATTCACACCGTAATTCCAAGCCTCTTCCACCCCGATATCACCGGCAAAGCGAAATGAACGGTTACTCGCCAACAGGCTTATGTTTTCGGCCATGAGGTTGGGAGATCTAAATCCACGGCCCGCCGATACCCTGAACACACTTTTTGGCGTAAAATTATACTTGGCGCTCATTCGGGGCGTCACCTGCCAACCAAAACGACTGTTCCAATCTACCCGGCCGCTCAACACCATCACCAAATCAGGCATCTCCATCTCTAAATTAGGACGACTATAGGTGTACTCCCCCATCAAACCCGCC
>JBIPOY010000160.1:0-7115 GCA_044378705.1 Saprospiraceae bacterium | reverse complement strand
ATGGCGGAGGATTATTTGAAGTTATATGCGCAAGTGATCCGTGGCAAGCCGTTGCATGCAAAGGCTCCAATGCTGCAACAGGCACCATCGGACAAACTAATGACCATTTCTTAGTCCACCCAACTACGGCCCAACAGGGGGCTAGTTTTGGTAAATTGCCGTTGCGGCACCACCACAGCATGATACAAGTAGAGAATTTTATCAACGGACAGTATGTTCCGCCGGTTTCCGGCCAATATTTGGACAATTATGCCCCTGCGACGGGTTTGGTTTCCGGCAAAATACCCAATTCGGACGCTGACGATGTTGATCGTGCGGTACAGGCTGCCAAGGCGGCTTTTCCTGCTTGGGCGGCCATGTCGCTTGAAATGCGCCACGAAATACTCATTAAAATTGCGGATGGGATCCTCGAAAACCTTGATAAGCTTGCGGCTGCCGAGAGTGCAGACAGTGGCAAAACGCTGCATTCGGCTCGCAGCATTGATATTCCACGCGCTGCACTCAATTTTCGATTTTTTGCCACGGCATTGCTCCATGTTGCTTCAGAAAGTCATCATCAGCCGGGGGTATTGAGCTATACCCTGCGGCAACCAATTGGAGTGGTGGGTTGTATTGCGCCTTGGAACCTCCCTTTGTATCTATTTACCTGGAAGATAGCGCCTGCCTTGGCTGCGGGAAACTGTGTGGTTGGGAAGCCATCTGAGATTACCCCTTTAACGGCGTATTTGCTTGGGGAGATATGTCGGGTTGCCGGGCTGCCACCGGGGGTACTGAACATATTGCATGGTCTTGGGTCAACAACGGGTGCGGCGCTTGTACGTCATCCGGAAGTCAAGGCCATATCGTTTACCGGCAGTACGCGTGCCGGTGCGGATATTGCCCGCGTTGCTGCCCCTGTTTTTAAGAAACTGAGTTTAGAATTGGGTGGAAAAAACCCCAATATCATCTTTGCAGATTGTGATTATGACAAGATGTTGGAAGCGACCGTTCGCTCGTCCTTCAACAATCAGGGTCAAATATGTCTTTGTGGTTCTCGGATATACATTGAGAAAAGCCTCTATCCAACGTTTAAAAGAGACTTTGTAGCGCGGGTAAAAAAACTTAGGGTAGGCGATCCGGCGGATCCGGAGAGTAATTTAGGGGCCGTGGTTTCAAAGGCTCATTTTGAGAAAGTGTTGGGTTGTATTGATTTGGCGTGTCAGGAGGGAGGTATCGTATTGTGTGGCGGTGGCGCGTTGGAAATGCCCGGTCGCTTGGCGGGTGGCTATTACATTGCTCCGACAGTCATTGAGGGATTGAACACGCAATGCCGTACCAACCAAGAGGAGATATTTGGGCCTGTGGTTACGATTCAGCCTTTTGAAGATGAAAATGATGCTCTTTTACAAGCCAATGACAGTCCATACGGGCTGAGTGCAACGCTTTGGACCAACGATCTTCATCGGGCGCACCGCATGGCAGCAGCATTACAGACAGGGATTGTGTGGGTGAATACATGGATGCTGCGTGATTTGCGCACACCGTTTGGTGGGGTAAAAAACTCGGGAATGGGTCGGGAAGGTGGTTGGGAAGCGCTGCGTTTTTTCACCGAAGCCAAGAATGTGACCTTGGAAATATAAGAGGCCGGCCACACGATGAGATGTTGGCCGGCCTCTTTGGGTTTTTGAGACGGAGTATTAAACCATTGTTTCGAGGGGCAGAAAGGCTTCTACCCCGGATTTGTCGCAAGAGTCAAGCCAGCCATGTACATCGGGTTCAAGCCCCATGCGCAGGCGATTGATGTATTTTTTCAATCGGGTGCCTACGGGGCGGGAGAGCTCATCTACCTCGGACAGTTCCATTTTTCGGTCGCGCCAGGTGATTTCACTGACATGGCTCACCACGGCCGCTGTTCCGGCGCCGAAACATTCTTGCAAAGCACCGCGTCCGTAGGCATCGGCGATTTCAGCGATGCTGAGGAGCCTATCTTCCACGATATAGCCCCACTCTTTGAGGATGGTGATAAACGTTTCGCGGGTAATACCGCGCAGAATAGTGCCTGTGGTGGCGGGCGTAATCACTTTCCCATCCATCACGAAGAAGAGATTCATGGTTCCCACCTCCTGCACGTATTTTTTTTCTACGGCATCCATCCACATCACTTGGTCGTAGCCTGCTTTTTTAGCCCGTAAAGCGGGAAGCAGGGATGCTCCGTAGTTGCCGGCGCATTTGGCTTCTCCGGCGCCACCTTGTGAGGCACGGGTAAAGACCTCTTCTACCCAAAGCTTAATAGGTTTTGGGTAATACGGTCCGACGGGGCCCGTGAATATCAAGAATGTGTATTGTTCAGAGGTATGCACACCAAAGTATTCATCGGTGGCAAACATGAGGGGGCGAATGTACAACGCATGGTCCTCGGCATCGGGAACCCAGGCGCGGTCGAGGTCAACCAGCATCTTCAACCCTTGGAGAAAAAGTTCCTCGGGGATAGACGGCATACACATACGTTCCGCTGAGACATTGAACCTGCGCGCATGCAGTTCAGGGCGAAACAGAACAGGTTCGCCCTCGCGTTTGGTAGCCTTCATGCCTTCGAAAATACTCTGGCCATAGTGAAGTGCCAGGTTTGCGGGAGAGATGTCGAGGCGACCGAAGGGCTCAATACGAGGATTGACCCAATCCGTTCCGTCATAGTCAACCATAAACATGTGATCAGAGATCACCTTGCCAAAAGGAATGTTGTTGAAATCTACAGAGGGAAGTTTGGATGATTCAGCGAGGGAAACAGTGATCGGATACTTTACAGCCATAATAAGAGATTGAGCGTTGACTGGTGAATGACCTTTGAAAGATGGGTCAAAGTTAAATACCTTTGTAGTAAACAAGAAATTTTATTTTAAAAACACCAGAAATAAACGGGTGCTTACAGAATATTCATTCATAAAGGGGGCTTTCTATGTCAAAAAAATTTTGCCTGACCGAAAATGCCTTCTGTTTCAGGAATTTTTTTTAAATACAAAACGAAAATATGTTTCCAACGGGAGAACTGGTTTTTAGATCCGCCGACAGTACGATAAATGGCCTTTCAGAGGGTTTATACGGAAAAAACATGTTGGTCTTGGCTTTGGCAGAAGCTGACAGCGCCGCCAACAAATTATTTTTGGCCAAAGTGCTGTCGGCGGCCAACTTGAATCTTGATTCGGACGCCCTCTTTTCGGAAGTTCCAGTTGGTGAGCCGATAAATTGCTTTGTTGGGCTTCCTGCGCGCCCCAAATTTATCTTGGTCTTCGGGCTTTCTCCCGCACAAGTGGGGTTACAGGCGGCCATTCAGCCCTATCAAGTTGCCCATTTACACCAAGTAACGTGGCTTTTTGCCGATGCCGTTTCTCAATTAGAGCCCGACCGAGAAAAAAAAGGAAAACTATGGTCTGTCTTGAAGGAAATATTTCTTTGATCGAGTTGAGCCAATAAATACACAGGATAACCATATTTTTGCTTCCAAAACACCTATAAAACCATTGGCAACTACAAATTTAACGATCATCGTCTATACTCAACAACATGAAAGCATACGTTTTTCCCGGACAAGGTTCCCAGTCTGAAGGCATGGGCAAAGAACTTTATGAGACCAATACGCAGGCAAATGAACTGTATGAACAAGCGAATACCATTTTGGGCTGGCGTATTACGGATGTCATGTTTGATGGAACGAAAGAAGACCTTACCCAGACGAATGTAACCCAACCTGCGGTTTTTCTGGAGTGTATGGTGCGGGCGAAAGTTGCGGGGAATTTATTTGACCCCTCGGCTGTTGCGGGCCATTCGTTGGGAGAGTTTACAGCCTTGGCTGCGGCCGGTGCGCTTTCATTTGAAGATGCCTTGATGTTGGTGCGCCAACGGGCAATGGCCATGCAAAAAGCCTGTGACCTCACCGATGGTACCATGGCCGCAGTACTGGGTATGGAAGACGCTGACGTGGAAAAAATTTGCCGGGAAATTGAAGGTGAAATTGTTGTGCCGGCGAACTACAATGCTCCCGGCCAACTGGTTATTTCAGGTTCGCGCAAAGGCATTGAAAAGGCGGCAGAAAAACTGTCTGCGGCCGGCGCAAAGCGCGTACTCATTCTGGCTGTTGGCGGGGCCTTTCACTCCCCCCTGATGCAGCCGGCACAAGATGAATTGGAAAAAGCCATTGCTGCCACCCCTTTCAGCCGGCCTATTTGTCCGGTTTACCAAAATGTACACGCATTGCCGGTGACAGACCCCGAATTGATACGCCAGAACCTCGTGGCGCAGCTCACCGCTCCGGTACGTTGGACACAATTGATTGAAAACATGGTTTCCAATGGTATCACAGAGATGGTGGAGGTTGGTAGCAGCGCGGTTCTTCGAGGTATGATTCGAAAAATCAACAAAGAAGTAGCAACGTCTGCGTTGTAGCAGCCAAAAAACAGTTTTGCAACTTGCGGTATCCCCGTTACTTTCGTTGCGACAACGGTATATATTTCAAACTTTGACCCTATTTTATGTCTGACTATGGCCAGTAGAACAACGATCAGAAGTGGTCAACTGCTTTTAGCAGAGCCTTTTATGGTGGACCCCAATTTTCATCGTGCGGCAGTATTGCTGTGCGAACACGACCAAGAAGGCAGTATGGGCCTTATTCTCAATAAATTGACGGGAATGGGGATCACGGATATTGTTTCGGAATTACCCGCATTTGATGCCCCCGTATATTACGGTGGGCCTGTACACACCGATTCGCTTCAATTTATACACGACGTGGGTGATTTACTGGAAGATAGTCTGGAGATAAGCAAGGGCGTCTGGTGGGGCGGCGATTTTGAGAATTTGAAATTTTTAATTTCCTGTGGGCTGTTGGAGCCGCAGCGGGTTCGATTTTTCATTGGTTGTGCCGGCTGGTCAGGGGGGCAGTTGGAAGAAGAAATGGAAACAAGTTCATGGGTTCTTTCTCCGATGGATGCCAATTACGCTTTTAAGTCGGCGCCCACGGAGCTTTGGAGCCAAGCCATGTACAACAAAGGCAATCGGTTTGAAATAATTGCGGATATTCCGGAGTACGTTTCCTGGAACTGACGTGTGCACGTCGTACAAATCCCCGTGGCTGTCAGCGGTGACGGGGGTTTTTCTTTTGGGCAGGTACAAAAAAAACGCGGCGCACTTTTGCGCCGCGTTCGGATTTCCCGTATATAATCTCATGAAAAGTGTTCAAAACAAGGACCAATGATTACCGCTTTCTTTCGTAATGCCGCCGTTCTCTTTCATTGATGGTACAAATATGCAGCATTTATCACCACTTCAAAAAGACACATATTTGCATTTGTTGAATAATATTTTTTTTATATTTATTGTAAAATAAAGTTATTGTGATTGATTGGGGGCGTTTATACTGACATATTTAAAAAAAACGACATGAATAATGCAGTGTTTTTTGGGTGTTTGTTGAAAAAAAATTTTTAAAAAAAATTTAAAAAAGTGTAATTTATTTAAAATTTAGCTGGTTAGGCGGCCACTTTTGTGTCTCAGACGCGACCACTTAACCCATTACTCGGTGGATAAATATGGCGACACTTTATCCCACCATGCTTTATCGGTGAAAGCTTTTATGTGGAGGATGTCTTCTTTATGGACGAAGTTGCCATGTTGGGTGCGGTAAGCGATGATTAGGTCTGCTTGTTTTTTTGAAATGTAGGGGTGTGCGTCTAAGGCTTCAGCGGATGCGGAGTTGATGTTGAGGGTGTGTGTTGAGAATGCTTCTACCACGAGTTGGGGTTTGATGCGTTGGAACACGCTGTCGGGCAGGTTGTACATTTCTGCCAATTGATCGATGGAACGAAATCCGCCCAGTTTTTCTCGAAATTTGACGATTTGTTGGGCTCTTTTTTCGCCGATCATGGGCAAGTTCATCCACGTTTCTACACCGGCCTGATTGATGTCAATGGGGCCAGTACTCCGCGATTTTCGAAAGTATTCGACGCTTCCTGTGGCAGCGTTGTACGATGTTTTTTTCTCTGAACTGTACGGTGTTTGTAAGTTCACAAAGGGTTCAAGTCGGGTGTAGTCTTCTGATGAGAGCGTGTATATTTTTGCCAGGTCTTCTTTTTTGCGGAAGACGCCCCCTTTTTCCCGATAGTTCAGAATACTATGGGTGGTACGGCCGGGCAGGCCTAGCTTTTTAAAATCGGCTTCTGTTGCGGTATTGGGGTCAAAGGAAAAGAGTTCCGGCTTGACGGTGGAATCGGCATTGGCGGCCTCCCGATCTTTTTTCATGCCGATGTGGACGTAAGGCAACAGCCGGGAGTAGTCTTTTGGCTGTAGGCTCCATATTTTTTTAAAATCTTCCGGTTTTCGAAAGGAACCGCCTTTTTCGCGGAAGTGACAAATATTTTGTGCCACTTTTTCAGACAGTCCTAGTCTATTAAAATCCTCTTCGGTTGCCGTGTTGGGATCAAAATCAAACAGTGTTACAGTAGCGGGTATGGTTGCCGATTGTCTAAATGCTTGCATGGTTGCCTCAAACGCTGAGAAGTCTGTTGTTCTGGGCGGTTGTACCCATCGGAGGATGGCGGGTGTGGCAAATACAGAAATACAGAGGGATAGTAAGGTGAAGGCGCCGAGCCGTTCTTTGCGGCTGAAATGAAGGAAATTTAGGATGTTTTTTTTCATAAGATGTTTTTTGAGGTATTGTAAAGACTTACTTTTGGTGGTATTCCCAAGCCCCTTGGCTACGGACATCGTGGTATGCCCAACCCTTGGTTTCGCATTCTTTGCGCCAGCGTTCCACTTTTTTCCAGGCATTGGAGGTATCGAAGATGACGATGTGGAAGGGGAATTTTTTTCGGCAGGCTTCGATGCTGAGGTCAGGACTTTCGGACAGCAGGAGGGCATCCACTTTTATAGCCATCGTGTCGCCAGGGGTTATCCACGTGGTGTTATCAATGAGTGCAATTTTTTGTTGAAAAAACTGGATAATGGGTTTATCAACAACCAAGTTGTCGCTGTTGAAACGTTCTGTTTCGGTTAGCATCATTTTTGTTTTCACGCGAATACCGGAGGCGATTCGGTTGGATTTGGCGGTGAAATCCTCTTGTTTTTTGGTCAGGGTATCCGAGAAG
>JBIPOY010000159.1:0-7160 GCA_044378705.1 Saprospiraceae bacterium | reverse complement strand
CAATGTCATCCGTATCCTCCTGAGCATTGTTGGTTTTGGGCGGTGGGCGATCATCCGTATGGGGATCTTGCTCAATGTTTGTTTTCGTCGGCGTGTATATTTTAACACCTTCAGTCCCGATTTTTTTTGACTTTTCATCGCCATACCTTTGCAGCCGGTCCATCCAAGTCATATAGGTAACCCACGTTTCTTCTGCAAAAGGCTTTAGGCGAACGGCCACATCGTACGTATTTCCAGGCAGTGGCTCTAGGATGGAATATGTTCTGGACTCAGCAATGGTTTGGGTATTTAAAAATTGTGCTTTTACCATAAACCAAACAACAATACTGCAAATAAGGATGTAAAAACCACCCATCATCATCGCTCCAAGTGCGTAATTGATGATGCTGAGGTGCGTGATCTTCAGCGCCCGCTCTACCGCGGATGCAACCATTCGCATGATCAGCACAACGATGAGAATGTTCAACAGAAAAGCACCCACAAACATCATAGGATTGGTTGAATGAAACATCGCCTCCAAAAGACTGGTGGTGGTAGGAGTAATCTTAAAAGCCAAGGTGATGCCAAAAAGATAGGCCGCAACGTTGAATACCGTTGAAACAACGCCGTTGCGCCCCCCCTGCCAAAAACCATAGACAACGGCTACTAAAAACAGAATATCAATGGGCATTGACTTTTTTTGCTCAAATTACAGTACATTGTGAATACCTTGGTATGGGTGCACAGAATTGAAGAACAAAGATAAAACGTCATTCTCCATCCGTTCAATAATTTTTCAGGGCAACCAATCGGATGATTTTTAGAGAAAATTAATAAATAATGTTTATATTTGACCACTTCCATCCAAGCAACGGCCAAATTTGTGGTAGGATTTACTTCATTCGACCATGATTTTAATCAGAGCATATCCAATTCGCTATCTTCGCCCATAGGAAACCAACGCCTGATTCTATGAAATGGCTCATCAACGAAGCTGTAAAACGCTATTTGTCTTTGCGCATGAAGCGCATCGAACACTACATGTTGCATCCAGACCAAGCGCAGGAACGTTGGCTTCGGACAATTCTGGATAGGGCACGCAATACCGAATTCGGTAAACGCTACGATTTTGCGACTATTCGGACGGTTGAAACCTATCGGGAAAGAGTTCCTGCGCACGAATACGATGATATCAAAGACGATATCTACCGCATGATGCGCGGTGAGCAGCATGTATTGTGGCCTGGTGAAGTCAACTGGTATTCCAAAAGCAGCGGTACCACCAGCGATAAAAGTAAATTTATCCCAGTCCCTTACGGCAATCTCTTTCAGTGCCATGTTGCAGGAGCATGGGATTCGGTGGCGCTTTTGTATGCCAACAAACCCGACATGGCCGCCTTCCAACACAAACATTTGTTTGTGCCCGGCAGTTTTCAGCCACTTCAAGAGTATCCAAAAACCCGGGTAGGCGATGTCAGTGCGATACTGGTACAGCACATGCCGACCATCGCAAAATTGTTCTATACACCTGATTTTCAAACGGTACTCCAACCAAATTTTGAAGAAAAACTAGAAAAAATCGCAGATATCACCAGTCGTCAACATGATATTGCGTTGTTTGGAGGAGTACCAACTTGGATAATCGTGCTGTTCAGGATGATTCTTGAAAAAACAGGTAAAAAAAATATGTTGGAGGTTTGGCCCCATTTACAAGCGTATATACACGGTGGTGTCGGTTTTGAACCTTATCGAGAAACCTTCAATACGCTCATTCCAAGCAACAATTTTGTCTATCAGGAAATATACAATGCCTCGGAAGGCTACTTCGGTGCTCAATGTGATCTGGCCATAAACGACATGCTTTTACTGGCCGACAATGGCGTCTTCTATGAATTTGTACCTTTCGAAGAGTGGCAAAAAGAATACCCAAGAACGGTGTTGCTTTCTGACATTCAGTTGGGAGAAGTGTATGCCATCATGATTACTTCCAACAACGGCCTTTGGCGATACCTACCAGGCGACACGGTGGTATTCACCAGAAAATACCCCTTTTGTTTTCAGATAACCGGTCGCACCCGACAGTTTATCAACGCATTTGGCGAAGAAGTGATGGTCGGGGATACCGACAGAGCACTTGCAGATGCCTGCCGACAAATGAACGCCGCCGTCTCTGAATACACCGCAGCGCCTGTGTTTTTTTCAAGGGAAAACAAAAAAGGCGGACATGAATGGGTCGTTGAATTCGACAAAGAACCGGCAGACTTGGAACTTTTTAGACGGGTACTTGACGAATCACTCCAGCGAATTAACTCCGACTATGAAGCAAAGCGGTACAAGGGTATGGCCTTGGAGCGCCTTTCTTTACAACCGGTTCCCCGCGGTACGTTCCTGCGTTGGATGCGGGCAAGGGGGAAATTTGGCAATCAAAATAAGGTGCCGCGATTGGCCAATCACCGGCGTTTTGTGGAGGAGGTGATGCTTTACAAATTTGAAACGTAACAACATTAGACTTCTTTTTTATGATACCTTATTATCTTTCCAATGGCCGCATTTTTTCCAATGGAAAATTTATACTACACCATGCTGTTCGAATAGAAGGCGCAAAAATTGATTCTATTGTACCGGAGTCGGCCATCCAAACCGGGGAAAGGGTAGTTGACTTGGGAGGAAGGATGTTGCTGCCCGGTTGCTTGGATTTACAGATTTACGGCGGTGATGGTGTCTTGTTTGCGGATAATATGACCGCCGAGGCGCTTGCTCGCATTGAGCAGTATATTCTTGGAACCGGAACAACCGGTTTTTTGATTGCAATTCCATCCCGACCCTTTTCAGACATTCAAAAAGCGGTGCGCGTCGTGCGCGATTATTTGCCCAACAGCAAGGGCGCCCTGCTGGGCCTCCACGTGGAAGGCCCCTATCTAAACCCCGAAAAACGGGGTGCTCACCGAGAAGAATGGATAAAAAAACCGGAACCATGGGAGGTAACCTGGCTATTGGAAGAAGGCAAAGATGTAGTGAAATTTATTACCCTCGCCCCGGAAATGGTGGCAGACGATACCATTCATCAACTTGCTAATGCTGGAATAGTTGTGTCGGCAGGGCACACAAACACTACGTATGAACGGTATCGAGCAGGTTTTGAAGCGGGTATTTCGCATGTTACCCACCTTTTTAACGCCATGCCAGGCCTAGAAGGACGCAAACCAGCCCTGCTGGGCGCTGCATCCGACACCGAAAATATATTTGTCAGTATCATTGCCGACGGTCTTCATGTACAGTTTCCATCGGTTCGTCTGGCCAAAAAAATATTGGGAAAAAAACTTTACCTCATCACAGACGCTGTAACGCACACCGAAAAAATTCACCTTGAAAACGGGGCCTATTACAACGAAAACCAAACACTGACCGGATCTGCCCTCTCGCTGCCAGGCGCCATCGCAAATTGTGTCCGAAACAATGTCTGCTCCCTAGAAGAAGCAATTTTAATGGCCACCGGTTACCCGGCTACTGTTATGAGCTGGACGAACAAAGGAGACATACAACCGGGATTTGACGCCAACTTCACAGTCCTTGACGACGATTTTTCTGTTGGGCCGCTTCAATCTATAGCTCCACGATAATCAAACACCAACCTTCAGGCCAATGCTGGCGTACACCATCTGACGAACTAGAACTTTTCCAAAAACCACGGCCTGCTGCAACATAAACAACCAAAATACGATACCCGATGACCGTACGTCAACCATCGCGTCCAACAAGAAGTAGCCAACCAACAATAGGGCCTTTAGCCCTTCAAAAAAAACCAATAGCCCCCAAAAATCCTTTTTTTGCCGGCCCAATACACGCCATCCTTCCACCATACTGATCTTTACGGACTCCCCCTTTCTGAGATAACCCACGCGGCTGACCACCGACCAAATAAACAACATACCCAGACCTAAAAGCCAAATAAACAACAGCACTAAAATCAACCAAACTATATATTTTTCTGAAGGGAAAAACGCCAACATAGGTTCTATCAGTACCACAACAGGCATCCAAACAATCCCTGACCAAACCAACAACAAAAAAAGGAAAAACAAGCTGATTGTTAAGAAAGGAAAAAAAATCGCTGCGCCACCTTGCCAAAACACCCGACTCGTTACCAACTTCGTCTGTACTGCGCAGTACAACAACCCACCATTGGAAAAAACAGAAAAAAGAAGCCAAACCAGCAGCATCCATCGCAACTGACCCAACAACGGGGTGATAGACGCCCCGTGTACTTTTATGAAATCCATGATCACCGTATGATCATAGCCTTCTACCAACTTGTTTATTTCCAGTGAACGTCCAATAGACGCCTTCAACACATCATACACCTGCATACCAAAGGTCAGCACCAGAAACAACTGAATACAATACACGATCGCCGCAATTCGCCATTGCTGCAATCCCCTTTCAAAACCTTTTTTAATAATACGGTACATTACGGTATGTTTTTTTGGTATAACAAACAAGCACTAACCTATCCCCCGCAACTGTACGCCCCCCTCCTTCGCGTCTTTCTATCCGAGAAAACTTATGGCGTGAAACACCCCCAGCACCCAAAAAACTACTGTTGCGGCAATCCGCCAAAGCCCATCATCCTCCGGTTTCAGCGTCATACTATTGTTGTTCCAATCAACATCAACACCAAGTTTATACCCGGGATCTACCTGCGCAGAAACCACCCTCGAACCACCGGCAAACTCAAACACCTTCAAGCCTTCCTCACCTGACCACACCAATATTTGCGAACCACCATCTTCAAAAACCACCTTTATTTCAACCGGAAACACCCAATCCCCCAATCGTTGAACCGCTACTTTTGAGACAAAGGACGGAGGGCCACTGCCATCTTCGTAGCGAAAACCCGAAGTACTTTCACCAAAAACACCCTGTGGGGCAAAAACGACCTCATGGGTTATTTTTGTAACACCATAATCCAATACCATCGCTTGGTATATGCACTTTTCAAACAAATCGTACACCTGCTGGCCGAACACCGTATCCGGCAAAGTGCGCAATTCAGACTTTAATACGGCCATAAAATCACGGCCCCGAGGATGTTTAAACTTCCAGCGCTCAAAATAAGAACGAATAATCGCATCCATTTTTACCTCCCCCACCAGCTCCTGAACCGTACGCAGCCCCGTCGCCGTTTTACTATAGATAAGAGACTTCCTATTTGAATCCGAAAAGAGCCATGCCGGGCGCGCTACAACGCCCTCACGCGGATTTCGCATGGTACTGTACTCCAACCGTGTTAGTTCGCGGTTGTCAAAATGAACGCCAAGGATATCCAACAGCGCGTGTTTGTTCCCATACGCAGCATCGATAATACGGTCTTCAAAATACGTGACAAAACCCTCATCAAGCCAAGGCTCTTCCTTTTCATTGGAGGCCACCATCCCCATAAAATATTGATGCACAAATTCGTGTACCACGAGCGACTCCGATGTTCGGATCTGTTTCGGAATGCCGTAAAAAGTACCTGCTGTTACGAGCGTTGGGTATTCCATCAAACCCGAGCGCAACCCATGCAGGGGTGGATCCACCACCGTTATGGAAGGATACGGATATTTTCCGACGTGATCTTCCAGGTAGTCAAGGGCAAATTTGAGTGCTTGTAAATAGCGGGGACCCATCGCAGCGTGTTCGGGAGGCAACAATACACGTATTTGCACCGCATGCCACCGATCTTCCAACACCGTGAAATGTGGATAGGCAGACCAAGCAAAATCAATCACATCCTCCGCATGATAATGGCGGGTTGTTGTTGCATTGCCATTGTGTTGTTCCTCTACCAAGCAGCCGGAAGCCCCCATGACAAACGTATCCGCTGTTGTAATAAAGACATCGTACACCCCAAAATCAGCAAAAAACTCCGTCTGTCGAAAAAACTGGTGACAATTCCAACCCCATTTTCCGGAATCACGCGCTTCAAAAACGCCCAACTGTGGAAACCAATGGCAGAAAAAGAAAAAATCCTTGCTGTACCCGGCACGCGCTATGGTTTTGGGTATTTGAGCGTGCCAATTCAAGTGGATAACAGCCGTTTCACCCGGCATGAGGGCTTTGTCAAGCGATACTTCCAAGACAGATTGATCGGCCGTATTCCCGTCATCGGGCTGAATAAAGCGCATGTTTGGCATCAAATCTACGGTGCCACCATTGCTTTCACGTGCCAACCCATCCAATGATACCCATCCCCATTCGTGCTGCTTTCTATCGGTATAACTGCGCCCAAAAATATTGGGTGCTCCTTTTAAAAAGGTAGATTCCGTATTTTTAAAGGCGTTGAGATACAGATAAAACCGGAGTTCCTGAATGGGCACCGGCGATTGGTTGGTAAACCATATCGTTTGGGATGCCAGCAGGGTTTTGTTCCGGTCGTCTAGGGTTACATGAATCTCATAATTTGCCGGACGGGTGCTCAAGGGTTGTTGGAAAAAAGGATCACACTGTGTATAGCCGTTTTGGGCAAATCCAAACGGCTGTTCTAAAAATACAAGTAGGAATAAAATCCTGTTCATCATGGCTTTTTTATACATCAATCCAAGGCAAAGTAACGCAGAAAAAGGGAAAAACAATCATTCCAAGGCAGGTCTTCCGCGGCCATGGCTTATTTATTAATTTACATAAATGCATCGTTAGACTGTGGTTAAAGTGATTTTGATGATTTGATTGACTACTAATATTTTATTGTAACTGGTTGGGTGTCGCGCTGCCTGGCCCCAAAAGGCTACGCTATGATCTCAGACGCGACGGCCAAAGTAGTTACTAGAAAAGGTAGCTTTCCGAACTTATTTTTAGACTTTTGCTGCACACCGACAACATGAAATGCCATGAAATTTATCATTCCGCTTTTGGGAATCGCCCAACTGGCTTTTGCCCAACCCCACACATCCTTTCCCGTGTGGAACGAGGCTTTCGAGCACCAATGGAAGTCCGACTGGCTCGTCCAACCTTGTCCTGAAAAAGCAGAAATATACCGTAGCTCCGACAACGAAGATATTATTTTGTGCAATGGACTGTTAAAACGCGTTTTCCGCACCACACCCGGCGTGGCATGTGTGGATTTCAAAAACCTTTCCAACGGGCAACAACTGCTCCGAGCCATCACATCGGAAGCAACCCTGACCCTTGATGGAAAGGAG
>JBIPOY010000158.1:0-7212 GCA_044378705.1 Saprospiraceae bacterium | reverse complement strand
TTGGAACTTTTGGATACTGCTACCTGCTAGGAGGCTAAGATTGTGGTTGCCGACTGTATGGGCATAATGGGCGGTATTTTCCCACAACCACGTACTAGCATTGGATTTATCGGCTCGTCCGATACCGTTTTGGTTTCTGCCATAATTGGTACGGAATGGGTCTAGGTAATAGTCCCATTGGTGGTTATTCAGGTCTATGCCGAGGTTGGTCTTAAGGTCAAGTCCTTTGAATACAGTGGCGGTTGCGCCGACATTACCAAACAGTCGGAGGTCGGTTTGTTCCTGATCGGGGCCTTCCATGTAGGCAACCGGATTTTCCCAGGAGGGTTGGAAGGGGTTGGGGTCGTATTGACCGGAGCCATCGGTTTTGTAGATGTGCAAGAAAGGGGGAGTATTAAGAGCGCTCATAATAACCCCTCCCCGGCCGGAGCTGGCATTGTCGGGAGTGTCTTTAGTTTTGGAGTGGAGAGCATTGAGGTTGGTGCTGATTTTCAGCCAATTTTTCACTTGGTTGTCGAGGTTCAAACGGAGAGAAATACGGTTGAACTTAGCGGGACGAACGATACCCTCATTGTTTAGGTAGCTAAGCGATACCAAGTGCTGTGATTTTTCTGAACCACCGGAAAAAGCCAGTTGGTAGCTTTGAGTTTTTCCCGTACCAAAGACTTCATCGCTCCAGTTGGTATAAGCGGTTGCGGCAGGGTCTAGGCTTCCTGGAATGATTTCTTCGATAAGCTCCCGGTATTTCTTGGTACTCAGCACTTCGATGGGTTTTCTCAAATTGGAAACACCAGAGTAGGCATTGAATCGCACGACGGACGTGTTTTCTTTCCCGCGTTTGGTGGTAATAAGCACTACGCCATTGGCAGCGCGTGCGCCGTAAATAGCAGCAGAGGAGGCGTCTTTCAACACACTCATAGATTCGATATCGGTGGGGTTTAGTCCACGAATATCGGTGGTAGGTACGCCATCCACCACGTACAAGGGTTCGTTTCCGGCCAAGACGGAGGTGGCGCCCCGTACCCGTACGGAGATGTCTCCGCCGGGTTTTCCGGAGGGCTGTACCACCTGTACACCGGCAGCTTTGCCCTGTAGGGCTTCTGCGGCAGATACCATAGGTCTATTTTTGATGGACTTTTCATCAATGATGACCACGGCACTGGTGAGTTCCTTTTTCTTTTGAGCCCCGTAACCTATTACGACGATCTGGTTGAGGTTAACAATGGATTCAGCCAACCGCACATTGATGGTGGATTCGTTGCCAACGGCAATTTCTTGTGATTCGTAACCGGTGTAGCTGAAACGCAGGGATCCGCCATTGACACTGATGCTGTATTTGCCGTCGATATCGGTGGTGGTACCCATGGTGGCGCCGACAATCTGTACCGAGGCACCCGGCAGTGTAAGGCCTGAAAGATCCGTGACTATGCCGGTCACTGTCCTATTTTGAGCAGATACCATCCAAGAAAAGCAGAGGAAAAAAAAGAGCGTAGAAAAATTTTTCATAACGTTTTGTTTAACGAAGGCAGGCAAATAGTCTGTTTTATGCAAAAAAAACAGGGGCGAGACGGCAAGCCGCTCGCCCCTGAAAAAATCCACTATCGTAATGCTTATCGAACCAATACTACGGACCAGGCAGCGGAGCCGTCTTTTGCGCCGGAGATGTCCACAGAAAGGGTAAGTGTTTCCACACCACCGGTGTTGATGTAACTGATTACCTCGTAGCGATTGGTGGTTGCACCGCCATTGGGAGGGTTTGCGCTGTTGCCGTTTTCACCGCCGTAAAAGCCTTTGTAAAATCCGACAAACGCTGCGCCGCTCGCGCCGTTGGTCAGGGTGATGATTGGGCGTGAATTGGCCGTAGCCGGGGTGAATACAAACGAGTGAATACCGGAGCCAAATGCAGCACCGTTGCCGCTGGCGGCAACCTGTGCGTCAGACCAGCATCCGTTCGGGCTGCCCATGTAACCATCGTTGCGAGCGTCGCCGTTGGTTTTGTACTCATACTGACCTCCTGCTGTGAAGATAAACTCGTCGTTGGTGATACAAGACCAGTCGTCCGTACCGGCGGTAGAACCGTCGAGGAAGTTGGCAGGGGTACTCCACCAAGCGCTGTTGCCCAGTCCTGGGCCTACAAAGATGGACGTCGCGGCATTGCGGACTTTCCAAGCGCCACCAACAATGTTGGATTCATATACCTCACCGGAAGTGAGCGTAAACTCTTGCTCTTTGGTGGTGCTGCCTGCAGCGTTGGTAGCCGTGAGTTTCACCTTGTAGATACCGGCGCCAATGAAGGTGTGGGAGGGAGACTCCTGCGTAGAGGTAGCGCCGTCACCAAAATTCCAACTGTAGCTGGTTGCGTATTTTGAGGTATTGGTAAGGGTAACGGTGAGGTCTGTAACGCTGGCAGTAAAGTCAGCGACGGGCTTTGCATCCGGGATAGCAGGCTCGTCGGCTGGGTTATCGTAGTGTACCAAGGTTATTTTCCAGTACGCATCGTCGCTGACGTTGGCAGCGTCAAATTTCCAGTCAGACTCCAAGATAAGGGTATCCACGGCGCCGTCTGTCAATTTAATGATATCGTACACCACTGAAAGTTGTGGTACTTTCACCTCTGTATCGGTACCAATTTTTGGCAAGCCAATAAACGCGCCCAGTCCTTTTACTTCCAGGGTTGGTTTGTTGCCGTTGGTCAGCACAAAAGTGTGGGTACCATCGCCAAAAGCAGAAACGTCAACACCGGCAGGGCCTACCAAGTTGGTAGCATTGGTGGTTTGGCAAATGTTAGCAGGTTCGAAAACACCGCCTTCTGCCCAGAAGTCACCATTGGAGTTGTACTTATAGGAACCATCGCGGCCAAAGATGAACTCATCGTTCATGATACAAGGGCGGAGTGCGATTTCATCGTTGTCTCTGCCTTGTGCCCACCAAACTTGGTCTTTGGCAATCGGGCCTACTTCCAGGGGCCAACGGCCGGGGCTTACCACGCGCAGGAGTTTCCAGCTTTTGGAAACATCCCCTACGAGTTTGGTCAGTTCAGCGTCGGGGTCAACGATGGCCACATTTTGGCTGGCAACATCTTTGGTGCCATCAGAACCGGTGGCCGTTAATGTAACCACGTACGTACCTGCGCTGGCATAGGCGTGTACGGGGTTGTTTTCGGTTGACACAGCAGATCCATCCCCAAAATCCCATGCAATAGCGGTGGCATTCTGAGCAGCGCTCACAAAAGTTACTTTTCTGAAATCAGCAGCATCAATGGTGAAGGAAAAACCGGAGATTACTTCCGGGATTGGGTCTTTTTTGCAAGCTGCAATCCAGATTAAGCCAAAAAGCAATGCAAGCGGCAATTGAAATAGTCGTAATTTTTTCATAATTTTGTTTTGTTGATCCACCTGTTTGGAGGTTTTCAAGAATGAAAAAAAGAAAAGTTAGTAATGATAAAAAGAAAGCAAAGGTGGTGATTCACATTATTTTAAGGTTATATTTTGTTACGCTTAATATACCACAACATATTATTTTGACTACTACATAACTACTACACCATGCCGACCCTTGCTCAAATACCGCACATCTAACTATTTTTACCTCAAATTTTGAGCATGTTGTACCCACGGTTCATCGTATACCGAATCATATTCTCTGTATTGTTTTTTTATCCGCAACGAGCCTTTTTACAAGGGGTAAACCTCGGCACCCCGCCTGTTTTGAATTTTTCCAGACTGGATTACAATGCAGGTACCCAGATTTGGGATATCACCCAAGATCAATATGGGGTGATGTGGTACGCCAACAACCGTGGATTACTTGAATACGACGGTACGCATTGGCGGCTCTACCCTCTCCCCAATGGTACCATTGTGCGCTCTGTACAGGCGGGTTCCGATGGAAAAATATTTGTTGGTGGGCAAGGCGACTTCGGATACTTTTCTCCCGACCAACAAGGCTGTATGCAGTACCACACCCTCAAAAACCTACTACGCAAGTCAGACCAAAACTTCGGTGACGTGTGGGATATTGAAGTGCGGGATGAAGGCGTCTTTTTTCGCACAGACGACCAAGTTTTTTGGTTTCATGAAGAACAGGTTTCCACGCTTTTTCCAACGGGGAAAGCCCTCTTTTTTATGGGAAAATGGGGGGATAAATTGCTGGTCCAAGACAGTAAGTCGCTCCTTTTTGTTTTTGAAAAAGACCATTTCAACCTGCTACAACACCCGCAGGCTTTTGAAAAAGGTAGGATTTCTGCCGTATTACCGCTTCATGGAGACACCATTTTGGTCACCACCATCCGAGATGGCATTTTTTTCAGCACTGGCGGTGACTTCCAACCTTGGCCCACCGCCGATGATAGTTTTCTGAAAACCAACCGAATTTTTTGTGCCGCCTTGCTTCCGGGTGGCAAAATCGCGCTCGGAACCTCCTTAAACGGCGTGATTACCTTGGATCAACAACGTCGTATCTTTCACCATATAAACAAAAAGTGTGGTCTACAAAACAACACCGTGCTCAGCCTTTTTGCCTTGAAAAACGGTAGTGTCTGGCTTGGACTCGACAATGGACTGGATTTTGTAGCGCTCCATTCGCCCTTCACCACTTTTTTCCCCGACGGAGATTTACAGGGGACAGGCTACACAGCACAGTTGTTCAGGGACAAAATTTACTTCGGCACCAACACCGGACTGTTTGCTACACCTTGGAAAAAATATTACGCTCCAAGTGAAAAACAACACTTCTCCACTGTGGCGAATACGGAAGGACAGGTATGGAGCCTCAACTTACTGGACAAACACCTCCTCATCGGGCACCATGAAGGCGCGTTCGATGTGGAGGGCCTTACGGCACTTAGGCTTACCGATCAACCTGGTATCTGGCGGTTTATACAAATCAGTCCTGATCAGGCTGTTGCAGGTCATTACACCGGCTTGTCAATATTTAAGAAGAAAAGCGGCCAATGGGTATTTGATCAAACGTTACAGGGGTTTACGGAAAGCAGTCGGATCATGGCACGCGATGACCGGGGTAACCTCTGGATGGCGCACCCGTATCGTGGCATCTATCGCTTAAAAATTGACCAACAGACCGGGACGTCTTCCGCAGATTTTTTCGGCGCGGCCCAAGGCCTCCCCTCCGATATGGGCAACCACCTCTTTACACTGGGCGATAAAGTCGTATTTACCGGAGAAAAAGGGGTGTTTGATTTCGATGAAACAAGCCAGCGGTTTGTTCCAAACCTCCAGTTTACCCAGTTTTTTGGAGAAAATACGGCTATAAAATACCTCCTCCAAGATGAACGTGGTAATATATGGTATGTCACTAGCCATGAAACCGGGGTGCTGCTCGTCGAAAACAATACCCTTGATAAAAAAATCAAGCGCATGCCCATCCCCGAACTCGAGGGGAAATTGACAGACGGGTTTCATTTTATTCTTCCGGTTGACAACAACAACGTGTTTGTGGCAACCGGTCAGGGCTTTATTCACTTTAACCCTGGCGCCTACCAAGCCTTTGATACCACGCTGCAACTGGTGCTCCACGAGGTACGATTGAAGTTACCGGAAGACAGCTTACTCTATGGCGGAAAACGGGCTCTTGACAAACCCGTGGTACTCACGAACCTTCAAAATTCGCTGGTGATCTCTTTTTCAGCCCCTGATTATCCAGGTGGAGCATTGGTGCAATATGCCCACTATCTCGAGGGAATCGAAAGAGATTGGACGGATTGGAGCCAGGAAACAGACGTTGCGTTCAATCATTTGAGGCCCGGCGCGTATATTTTTCACGTGAAAGCCAGGGGGCAGCACGGTGTGGAGAGCACGATCCAATCGTTTGCATTTACCATTCTTCCGCCTTGGTATGCCAGCCGCACTGCCTATTTTGTTTACGTTATTTTAACGTTGGGACTGATCGGTGGCGTGATATACCGACAAAAACAACGGTTTGAACACGAAAAACAAAACCTACAAAGCCTGCACCAACACCGGGAAGCACAACACCAACTCGAGGCCCAACGCTCTGAAGAGGCCATCAACCAACTGAAAAACGAAAAGTTGGAGGCTGAAATATTTCACAAAACGCAGGAACTAGCCTCTGTAGCCATGCACCTCGTCCAAAAAAATTCTATCTTGAGCAACATACAAGGCGCATTGGGCAAATTACAAACCAAAATGGCGCCAACCCCTGATCTCGAAAAAGAAGTCGGCCGCATCATTAAAATGATGGAACAGGATGCCCGCATCGACGACGACTGGGAGCACTTTTCCCAGAACTTCGACCAAGTACACAGCGATTTTCTGAAAAGACTCAGCGAAAAGTATAGCCACCTAAGCCCCAACGACTACCGTCTTTGCGCTTATTTGCGCATGAACCTTTCCAGCAAAGAAATCGCAACCCTGATGAATATTTCACTCAGAGGGGTGGAAGCCAGCCGTTACAGACTGCGCAGACGCCTGAACCTCGATACAGAAATCAACCTCACCGACTATTTGATTCGGTTTTGATGGGCCATATCCTTTTTGTATCTTTGTGCGCATGAAAAAATGCACCGCCATTTTTCTACTGTCCATTTTTATTTTCTCCAACACGGAAGTACACGAGTTGGGTAAGATGGGTGTTTTTATGGCACACTTTTTCGAGCACCAAGCAGAAAATCCACATATTACCCTGCTAGAATTCATTCAGATGCACTACTCCGGGCGCGTTGTGCACGATGAAGACTACGAACGTGACGTACAGTTGCCTTTCAAAACCATTGATTGTATGGCGTCGGGCCTCGTGTTTACCTTGCCGCCGCAAGAGGCGTTGCTGTTGGGTACTCCCCCGTTTCCAGACGAAAAAAACATCATCTCACACTACCACCCATCGCCCTTTTGTTCTTCCCACCTTTCTGATATCTGGCAGCCGCCCAAATCCTGCTGAGTTCCTTTTGGGGATATAAGATCAACGTTGTGCGTTGATCCCATCTTGCTATGGCTTTTTCCAAAGCAAGGCATCTCCTGTTTCTATAACCTTTCCTATTGTCAACAACACGCGTGGTTCCCTTTTTGGAGGCGCTGCGTCAGGTATCGCGTAATGTACACGCTGCCCAGACCCCCAAGGCCCGTTTTGGTAACGCATCGCAGTACACGCTGGCAAGGCAAATTATTCATTATCAAGGCTTATCACGCAATACCAATCCAGCATTATGCTCGACAAAATCATTGGATTTTCTATAAA